>CAYWUF010000010.1:0-12941 GCA_964461425.1 uncultured archaeon
AGACTGTCCAATAGATCAACCAAGAAATCTAGCAAAATCAGTAACTGTTGAATAAGTTTGAGATTTGCAAAAACTAATTTGTTTTTGTATGTATTACAAAAATTACAATGTAATACATTTATATACTTCTTTGTTCTAAATTATATATGGAAATAGTAATTAGTGATTCATCAACTTTAATCTTATTAACTAAATCTAAATTATTAAATCTAACATTAGATTATTTTGATATAGTTGTTCCAACAATTGTTTATGAAGAAATTGAGAGAGGTAAGTTAAAAAATATGGAAGATGCATTTGAAATTGAAGAGTTAGTTAATTCAAGAAAAATAAAAATAAAAGATCCAAAAGATAAACATTTAATAGAGATGTTAACTAGAAAATTTAGTTTAGATGTTGGGGAATTACATGCAATAGCATTAGCTAAAGAAGAAAACAAAAGTGTATTTATTGATGATAAGAAAGGGTTATGTGCATGTAAATTACTAAATATAGACACATACACTGCAATTAGATTATTAAATACATTTTATCTTACAAAACTATTAACAAAAGAAGAATTAAAAGAAAAATTAGAAATATTAAGAATTAAAGGAAGATATACAGTTGATGATTTAAAAGAAACAGAATTTTTAACGAGGTGATTAATCTTGGAAAAGAAAGAAAATGTAAGCTTAAGATTAAGTAAAGATGTTGTTGACAGAGTAAATTTACTTTCAAAATTAGAAAAATTAGATAAATCTATTATATTAAGAAGAGCGATAGAGTTAGGACTAAAAGAAATATCTACTGAAGTTGCAATTAAAGGTTTTGGAGAAGATAGACTCTCGTATTCTGAAGGTGCAAAGCTATCCGACATGTATGTTGGTGAATTTATGGAACTATTATCTCAAAGAGGAGTTCAAATTAAACCATATTCTTATGAAATTAAGCAGCATCTAGATAAATCAGAGAAACATTTATTGCAAATATTGTCTGATCAAATTAAGAAAAATAAAATAAAATATAATCTAAAGAAGAAAAAAGATAATTAATATGATTGATAAAATAAATTTAAAAGAACTTGCAGAATTTTTAGTTGAAGCAAAAACAAAAATCTATTGCGGGATTAATAATTAATAAATAACACACCATTTATTGGACAAATTTGATTATTCATGAAAACAACTCTTCTTAAAATAAACTCTAGAAACCCAGAACTAGAAAAGATAAATTTAGTTTCAAAAGCAATAATCTGTGGAAAACTGGTTGCTTTTCCAACCGAAACTGTTTATGGTCTTGGTGCTAATGCCTTTGATCAGAAAGCAATTTCTCAAATATTTAAAGTAAAAGGAAGACCACAAGATAATCCTTTAATTGTTCACATTTTTGATATCTCTCAAGTTGAACAACTTGCAAAAGTTTTTCCGCAAAGTGCCCAAAGGTTAATTAAAGAGTTTTGGCCAGGACCTTTAACAATTGTTCTAAAAAAGAAGAAAATTGTTCCAAAGATTGTTACAGCAGGGCTAGACAGTGTTGCAATAAGAATGCCAGAAAACAAAATTGCTTTAAAATTAATAAAACAATCAAAAGTTCCAATAGTTGCTCCAAGTGCAAATCTTTCAGGTAAACCAAGCCCTACAAAGGCAAGACATGTTATTGATGATATTTTTGGCAAAGTTAATTATATAATTGATGGAGGAAATTGTAAGATAGGAATAGAATCAACAGTTATTGATTTTACTTCAAAAGTTCCAACAATATTAAGACCAGGGTATATTACTAAAGAAGATATAGAGAAAGTAATTGGAAAAGTCGAAATTTCTAAATCCAAAAGTAAAACTGCACCAAAAGCTCCAGGAATGAAATATAAACATTATTCTCCTAAATCAAAAGTACTTCTAATTTCAAAAAATAAAATAAAATTAGAAATAAAAAAACAATTAGAAAATAAAGAAAAAATTGCAATAATTACTTTTAATAACAAAATTGAAAATAAAGATTTAGTGTTTTCAAAAGATTATAATCAATTAATAGATTATTCAAAAAATTTATTTTCGGATTTTAGATTCGCAGATAAGAAGAAAGCTAGCGCGATTATTGTTCAAGAGGTGCCAGACCAGAAATTTGGACACTCAATAATGAATAGACTAAAAAAAGCAGCTGGATCTTAATTTTTTAAAAAAATTCAATAAAACTTTGTTTTATAAAGCTTATTATATATAATATATATAGTAACCCTATAAAGTTAATTGATTAACAGGCAATAATTAATGTGATAAATTATGAAAAAAATAACTCAAAATCTTAAAAAGAAAGAAGTAATTGAATTATTAAATAAACAACTTAATTCTCCAAAGAGATTTATTATAGCTCCTGTGGATTTAAGTCTACTTAGAAAAAGAAAATTAGATATTAAAAACTATGCAAAAGACTTAAAGAAAATCAATGCAAATAAAACAATTTACGTTGGTTTAAAATATACTTTAAAAGATTTAATTGATTCTGGATTTACAGAATTAGAAATTAAAGAACTAGGATATAGTTTTAATAAACCAAAAGTCGTACCTAAAGAAAAAATAAAACCAAAGAAAGCAACGGCAGGCTTAACAAAGAAAGAAATTATTGAAAAGTTAAATAAACAACTTAATTCTCCAGGTGCTTTTATAATTAGTCCAATTGACACAACTTTGTTAAAGAAAAAGAAAATAAGCATTTTAAGATATGCAAAAGACTTAAAGAAAGTTAATGCGAATAAAACAATTTATAAAAAATTAAAATATACTGCAGAAGATCTAAAAAAATCAGGATTTACAAATAAAGAAATAGAAGATCTTAACTACAAATTAGTAAAAAAGGCAAAACCAAAAAAAGCAACTGCGAGTTTAACAAAGAAAGAAATTATTGAAAAGTTAAATAAACAACTTAATTCTCCTAGTGTTTTTATAATAAGTCCAATTGACACAAGCTTATTAAAGAAAAAGAAAATAAGCATTTTAAGATATGCAAAAGACTTAAAGAAAGTTAATGCGAATAAAACAATTTATAAAAAATTAAAATATACTGCAGAAGATCTAAAAAAATCAGGATTTACAAATAAAGAAATAAAAGATCTTAGCTACAAATTAGAAGAAAAAGAATTAACTTTATCACAATTGTTAAATAAAAAAACACCTGCTAAAAAGATGTTACAATTAGGATATAATGCAACAAAACTAAAACAAAGAAAATATAACGCAACAAAATTAAAACAAATGAAATTTAGTGCAAAGTATCTTTTTACTTTAGGATTTAGTGCTTCAGAATTACATGATGCTAAATATAATTTAAAAGAATTAAAATTAGCAGGATATTCTGCAAGAGAATTAAAAGATATAGGATATTCTGCAAAAGATTTATTTGATTTAAAATTTACAGAAGATGTAATTGCTTATGCAAAATATGATGCCAAAGAATTATTTGATTTAAAATTTTCGGTTAAAAAATTAAAATTAGCAGGATACACGATTAAAGAATTATTAGAAGGCGGTTATTCTTTAGAAGAACTAAAGAAAGCATTTACAATTAAAGAACTTTGTGAAATGGGTTATACTTTAATTGATTTAATAGATAAAGATAAAATTGATATTTGTCAACTTTTAGAAGAAGGAATTACTTTAGAAGATCTTTTAAAAGAAGGATTTAGAATTAAAGAATTAGCTCCTGTCGGGGTTACAATTTCTCAGTTTAGAGAAGCAGGCATTTCTGCAAGAGATATGTATAGAGCTGGATATACAGTAAAAGATTTAAAAGAAGGCGGTTATAAGCTTAAAGATATTTTTGATTTAATGGATATTCTAACATTAGAAGAAAAGAAAAAAGAATTTAATTTAGAAGAATTAAGATATCTTAATTATTCAGCTAGAGAACTTCTTAATTTTGGATATTCTCCTCAGGAGCTTTATTTTTCAGGATATACAACTAGAGAATTATCAAATGCTGGATTGTCTTGCGTTCAATTAATGAATGCAGGTTGTCCATTAAAAGAAATTAGATTAATTGGTTGTGGATTGCCTGAATTTATTTCAAAAGGCTATTCTATTAGAGAATTAAAAGATGCGGGATTTTCTGCTGTTGAAATTCATTTAGCTGGTTATAGTCTTTATGACTTAAGAGAAGCAGATTTTAATGCAAAAGAGTTATTAGGGATTGGATATTCAGCAAAACAATTTCACAATCTTGGATTTTCTGCAAGAGAATTATATTTTGCTGGTTTTGATTTAAAGATAATTAAAGAAGCAGGTTATGCTGCAAAAGAACTAAATGATTTAGATATTGATGTTATTGATCTTAAAAACGCCGGATATAATGCAAAAGAAATGAGGGCTGCAGGATATAGTGCTTATGATTTAAAGAAAGCATATTCTGCTTATGAGTTAAAACAAGCAAGATTTGATGCAGCTTCTTTAAGAGATGCAGGGTTTTTGGCTAGAGAACTATATGGTGTTGGATTTTCTATAAGAGAATTAGCATATGCTGGGTTTTCTGCAAAAGATGTTTGGAAACTTGGATATGGTGCAAGACAATTAAGAATTATAAGATATTCTGCAAAAGAATTAAAATCAATAGGGTTTTCTGCAAAAGATCTTTATAGAGTAGGATATAGTCTTGATCAATTAATTAAAGCAGGATATACTTATAACGATTTAGAAAATTCAGGAATAAGTCAGAACAGATTAAAAAGATATGTACGAATGCAATCTAAAGGTTTTGGATTCAATTTGTTTTAGATTTTTTTAATATTAAATATAGAATTTTTAGTATAATAAAAATCGCTGGAATTATTATAAAATCTTTAAACATTTCAAATTCAAATATATTTAGTCTGTAAAGTAACAATAATCCTAAAATCCAACCAATTGAGTAATAAAGTGTAGAATGTATTTGACTTTTTACACTCATATAAACCAGAAATGCAACATATCCTATAACATAGATATATGCAATATATTGAAAAATAAGTTGTTGTTGCCAAGAATATCCAAAAGCAATTTCTAGAAATCTAATAAATATATAGATAATAAAAGGAATAACCATTCCAAATATTATTGTTTTTTTTATTATTTTAATAATAGATTCAACAATTCCACTAGAAACTTCTTTAATTTCACTATGGTTTTTTTCTTTTATCATTTCTATTCTTCTTTATTTTTTTATTTATTATCTTTGCTTGTTTTTTTACAACTAATTTTCCTGTTGCTAAAAATTCTTTCATGCTTATTAACCCATATTTGGTTATTATCCAACTTCCAGTAAAAATAGCACCAGCCATAAAAGGATTAACTCTTAATAATAGAGACGCAACACTGCCTGCTGTTGCTACTTGAAGATCAGGTCTTGAAAACAATTCTCCTATTTTTTCAAAAAATTGTTTGTCTTTTCCAGTTCTAGGATTAATTTCGGCAACCATTTCTCCTTCTTTAAAAATTCTTACTCTTCCATCTTCTTCTGAAGAGATTATTGGTAAAACTCCTTTTTCCTGAGAAATTCCTCTTGCTGCAGAATGTCTTGTTCCGTGTCCTAAAAGTATTTTTGTTTTTTTAATTTTTACACCATAATCTAAAACATAACCGTCGTTATCTACAACAATTGCTCCATCTAATTCAGCTAGAGCAAGCAAAAGAGTTTGAGTTTCTTTATCTTTAATATTTATTTTTTTGTGAGAGAAAAGATCAGGATATAGTCTTTCATATTTACTAGAAATATTTTGTTTAGCAATTATAAAGAAAGAACCTTTTTTTTGATTAGCCATTTCGTTAACTAAAACTGTAACTAAAGAAATTGTTTTTTTATTAAAATCATTTTTTATTTTTTGAACCATATTTTTCTCTCCAATAAACATCTTATATATATTATATATTTTAGTTAAATTTATAAATTAATTCAACAGTATATAATATATAAGTTAAATATTTAAAGGGCGTAATTTATGACAGACACGATTATATTTTTATTATTTATTTCAGGAATATTTTTACTTGGTTTTTTTGGAAACATTTTTTTTAAAAAAACAAAGATTTCAGATATTTTCTTGTTAATTCTTGTAGGTTTATTATTAGGTCCAATTTTTAATATTATTCCTTTAGAAATGATTGAACTATTAAGATCATTTACTCCTATCTTTGCAGCAATTGCTTTAATAATTTTATTATTTGATGGTGGACTATATCTTAATTTTTACAAAGTTATTACAGAGATTAAAAACGCATTTATATTTACTATTTTAGGATTTATTCTTACAATTTCAGCATGTGGATTAGTTTTACATTTTATTTTTGGTTTTGATTTGCTTTATGGACTAATGACGGGTGCAATTATTGGGGGTATTAGTTCTGCAATCATAATCCCTCTTGTTACAAAATCTAGTGCTAGTGATAAAACAAAAGTAATAATGACTTTAGAATCTGCAATAACTGATGTTTTTTGTGTTGTTGCAACAATAACAATTGTAGGAATAATTATTTCAAATTCTGCAAGTGCCACAACTGTTATTCAAGGAATCTTTTCAGCTTTTGCAATTGCAACATTAATTGCAATAATTGGGGGAATGATTTGGATTAAATTATTAAGAGATTATTCAGAAGTTAAAGAATTTAATTATCTTTTAACTTTAGCTTTTCTTTTTGTGCTTTATGCTTTGACTGAATTTTTAAATGGCAATGGGGCATTTTGTGCTTTAGTTTTTGGATTAGTTTTAGGTAATGCTTCAGATATTTTAAAAACATTTAAAATGAAAGAATTTACTATTGAAAAAAGTATGGCTCATTTTCAAAGTGAGATTTCTTTGTTAATTAAAACTTTTTTCTTTGTTTATTTAGGAATAATTATTGATATAAAAGTAATTACTTTAGAAGTTATTTTAATAACTTTAGCACTTGTAAGTTTGGTTTTAATTGTTAGAGCACTTTCTACTAAGATTTTTTTCTCAAAAACTTTGGACAAAAAAGATCAAGACGTTGTTGTTGCTTTACACGCAAGAGGACTTGCTGCAGCTGTTCTTGCAACTTATCCGATTAACATGGGTTTAGAAAATAGTTTTACAATTAAGATTGTTGGAATTGCATTTTTATTAATTATTTTAACAAATGTAACAACAACTGTTTATTTTTTTATTATTGAGAAGAAAAACAAAAATAATTTAACAAAAGGAAAAGACAAATGTTTTTAACAAAAAAGGGTGCTTCAGAAGTAATTGTAGCAATTATGGTTGTAATGGTAACTGTAATATTAGCTACAATTTTTTTTGCATGGATGAAAGAAACTTCAAAAAATCAATTAGATGAAACTTCTAATGAATTAAGGCAGGCAAGCGATTTTACATGTATGAATGCAACTTTTGTTATTGAGTCTTGTGTAATTGATTCTTCATCAAAGGATGTTAACATTTTGTTAATGAATAATTCTGAATTAAGATTGTTTAATATAATCTTATCAATACATGCACAAAACACATCAATTGTTGGACGATTTGAAAAACTAGTCGACCCCGGAGAGATCTCTAAACTATCAACTTCTTCAGACTTTACATATATTGATGGCAACCAATCTATTCTTTCTTCTTTAGATTTAGATACTATAGAAAATATGATTTTAACAAATGGTGCTTGTCCAAAGAAGACAATTAATCTAGATTGTGATATTAGTTAAAGAATAGAACGTGATTAAATGAAGAACATATGGATTTATTTTTTTATAATTTTAAACCTGACTTGTGTATTTGCATTTACACCGAATTTTTCTGAAATTAACTATTATGGTGAAGTTATAGATATTGGTTTAAGAGATTTAAATTTTTCAAAAGAAGCCATTATTAAAATAACAATTTTGAATGATTATGAGGTTTATTTTGTAAATTCTTATTCTTTTTCTGAAATAGATAATGTGCCTGTGATTTTAGATACACAAGTATCTTCTGATGCTAAGGTGGTTTATGAGATATATATAGACTCAAATAAAATTGAAGAAAAAGAATTTAATTTAAATCTTTCAAGCATAGAAGCCCTACCAAATTTTTTCTTTTGTTTAAGCCTTTCTTGTGAACAAGAAGAAATTTCTAAAAGTTATGACTTTTGGGCAGAAGACACTTTGTATTTATCAGCAAATGAGGATTTAGAAAAATATAGTGTTGCTATCTCAATTGATTCTGAAAATAACACTTTGTTGTTTGATAACAATATAATTTTGCCTTATGAAATTCCAAAAAATCTAATTGTAGGTTATGCCAATTATACTTTAAATATAGAATTAACAGATAAAGAAACAAATAGACTATTTAATCAAAAATTAGAATTTAGTTTAAACGAACTAACAAGAGAAGAACATAAAGAGATAATGTTTGAGATATTAGACATAGATGTTAATAGAGAAAAAGATATAAATTATGATATCCAAAAAAAAATAGTAACCTCTAGTCAGACAGTAATTCCAAACCTTAGTCCAAAAAACAAATCAAATAGTTTATTTGTTTGGCTTTTAGTAGGTATTATAATTTTTATAGTTATAATTATGCTTGCTCCTAAAAGTAAAAGAAGGAGAAAGAAATTATGAATATAAAATTTATTTCAATATTTTTGTTTTTAATATTGTTCTTAGGACAAGTTTTTTCTTTTTCAAACAATTTGTCTCCAGAGTTAAAAGATTATAGTAATATATATGATATTTTTGAAATCTATGCTCAAAGATCAAACACAGACAAAGAAATAGATGTAACTTACGTAGTACAAGAAGACGGTAACATTTCTCCAAGAATAAAAACATATAAAGATATAATAATAAACGACATAAGATTAGAACCAAATATTATTGAAACAAAAACAGAAAATTTAGTAATTGATGCAAACTTTCAAGAGGTTTATTTTTTAAAAGATGATTCTTTTTCAAGTATTAATAGCAGTTGTGCTTTTGCTATAAACACCTATTATTCTAGAATACCAAACGAAGGAGTATTTAATATAAATAATAAAGACGTTGTTATTGATAGAATATTAATGCCTTTAACAAAAGAAAGAATTATTTCTTATTTAGAAAATAACGGGGTTGTAAATTCAGGAAGCTGTTTTGATTCTTTAATTTCAAAAAGGATGCTTATAAGTTATCCTATTTTATTAAATGTAAATGTTGAACTTAAAGGAGAACCTTCTGATTTTGAAAGAAATCACCATTTCTTTTTAACATTTTATCCTGAGTTTAATAATTTAGTAAAACCAATTAAGTTTAATTTAAATTTTAAGAAAAAACCAATTCAAGTTATTTCTCAACATAGTGCACCAAGTGGTTGTGAAACACAAGCAGATGCTAATTTTTGTTATATTACTAAAAGAGATGTTGATTTTTTTAGTTCTCCAAGATATATTTCAACAGAAACAACTATAAAAGACGAATATATTCTTTCTTTCTTAAATAATTTTACTTTAGTTAAAAACTTCGAAGAACAATATTTTGAAGACATTTATATTAAAGATTTAATCTTATATTTAATACCTAAACGAGAAAGTTTTTGTTTTAGAGAAGAAAATGAAAATTATCACAAAGTTATATTTGATACTGCAAAAGCATATGATCTATCCTTAGAACAAACCTTTCAGTTATGGGCAATAATTTCAGAAAGATCAAATTGTAATTATAGTCTTAATTTTAATAGAAATTTAAAAGGATTTACTCAAATAAGTTTAACTAATAGAGATAGTGGGAATTTAATAGAATTAGATCCTTCTTTACCTAAACAATTAGCAGAAGAAGAACAATTTCAATATTTAGCTCTAGGGGATTTTAGAGAAATAAATCAAATAGTTTCTGAAATAAATAACGGGAATAGAAATTTATATTATGACTATGGATATAATGGGTTAATATATAACGATAATGGCTATTTTGGTTTTTTAATTAATGCTATAAAACGAAATTCAGATAGTTATGGTTCAACTATACTTTTTACTTCTGATTATCTTAAAGAATTAAATCTTTTAGTTAAAAATAGTAGATTAACCTATAAACCTTACACTTTTAAAGAATTTATTGTTGAAAGCTCAGCTTCTCTTAATTATATGTATGTGTTAGGTAGTTTAATGAGTGATAACAACCAAGAACGTAAAGATTTAATATACTCGGGGGGCGATTTTATTGATGCTTTTGAAGATGTTAATTTCTTTGTTAAGAGTATACATAGTAGAGGAAATACTCAAGACACCTATATAAAAACAACAAAAGAAGCCAGAATTTTAATCAATTATTTAACTATTAAACGAAAATATTTTAGTGAACCTAGTTTATTCTCAGAATATGGGGTTTTGCCAGAAGCTGAAAACACTCCTTCTTTTAGAGAAACAATTAATCTTTATGAGGGGCTAGATGCAAACTATTGGAATACTAAGAAAGAGAAATATCTTTCTGTCCTTTTATCTAATAATTTAAGTCTACTTATTAAAAAGCCAAATTACTATAATTATAATAATTTAATTAGAATTCGTGGATATCCTAATCGTTGTGCAAGATATGTTAGAGAATTAGGGCAAGCAATTTATGTTAATGGGTTAAATAATTATCCAGACACTGGCGCAGATGCTTGGACATATGACACAAAACAAGAAGCAATTAATGCTTATAAATTAATTTGGGAAGCAAAAGACATTTGTTTAAATAAAACTCCTTGTAGATTTGTTCCAACAACTCAAAATTGTTGTCAAGAAGATGTTTCTGTACAAACAACTCTTAATTATTTACCTAATAATTATTTTAGTTTTTTAGTTGATGGAGCGATACTTGGTATAAAAATTCCAACAAGCAGGTATAATTCCAGATCTAGAGAATATACTCATGTTGCTACATATGTTGGTAAATCAATTTATGGGGATAATTTAATGGCGCATAGTGGGTCTAGTGGTCAAAAGATATTAAGATTAAGAGATTATATTAATAAAGGTTCAGGTGTTAGAGTATTAAGAGTATATGTGCCTGTATTTACAAATTTATTAAACTTTAATCAATTGATGTCTTTAAATAGGAATCTTCCAACTACATATGTTGTTAATATAAGTGCGAGAGATTTAGCCTTTGATAAAGATTATGACTTTGAATCTGCAAATCTTTTAGAAGAAACAGAACTTATAGAAGATATAGATGCTGATGATTCTTTAGAAGGCGACAGCCCTGATTCTCTTGAAGAAATTGAAGAGTAGTTTTTTTATTTTAATTTTTTTGTTTTTCTGTGTTCTTTTTTTGCTTTTTAATTTCGCACCATTTCTTGGACGCACACCGCTATTTTTATTTTTTTTAAAATCTTTATTTAAGTAATCAATTATTTAAATAATCAATTATTTAAATAGTAAATTAATTAAAACAGCTCCTTTTAAAAACATTTTGTTCTTTCTTCTTTATATTTATTAAACGGAAAAATTAGGTGAAAAGATGGGTGTAATAACAATATCAATGGATGATAAGTCTGAAAAGCTATTAAGAGATATGGCAAAAGCCAAGTATGGTGATAGAAAAGATGCCATAAGTAAAACAATTGTTGAAACAATAAGTCAAACAGATAAGCGTAGAGAAGAAGCCATTGCTAGATTAAGACATCGCATGTTTGTTAGTCCAATAAAAATTGGAAAAGGCGGAAAGATGCCTAAAACAAGAGCAGAGATTTACGAGAGATAAATGGTGATAAAGAATGATTACAGATAACTTATATTTAAATTTTGATAAATTAGATTTTAATCCACAAGAGCCATATTTAATAGACACAAACATACTTGTAATTTCACAATCAAAAAAAGAATCTGAAAAGAAGAGAAATAATGCGGTGTTTATTTTAGATTATTCATTAACTGGAAAATATGGTTATTTAAGTATACAAAATTATATTGAATTTGTAAATGTTATGAAAAATAAATTAAAATCAATGGATGATCTTGAAATTATAGAAACATTAAATGATTTTAATTCTGTTTTTAAGTTGTTATTTTATTTTCCAGAAACAATAAATAAAGCTATTAGTTTATCCTTAGAAACAAAAGTGCACTTCTTTGATGCGCTTCTTGCTCAGACTATGCTTGATAACAACATTCATCTAATCTACACAGAAAACACAAAAGATTTTAATAAGATACCTGGAATAAAGGCTATTAATCCGTTTACAGACAAGAAAATTACAAGACTTTGTGAAAAAGCAAAAAAGCAACAGTTAAAGTATAATCTTTCTATTAAAAACAAGAAGGAAATTATTAAAAAATAGTTTTTTATAATGTGTCGTTATATGCATTTATAAATATTTAGTTCTTTGTAATTAATAAGTGAGAGTGGGGGCTATGGTTGAACAAAAAATAAAATTATATTTGTAAAATAAAAAGAGACTAGTTGGTGCTGTTTGTAAGCATGTAGTTGAGCATCATGGTAAAACTGATAAAGATATGGTTGTCTTAATAGAAGCTGTAGAAAAAACTATCTCTAATTATGCTCAAAAGCACGGCCGTTTAGCTGTTGAAACAATAATTAAATTAGATTTTAAGAAAGAACACACTTGTTCACATTTAATAAAAGATCTAAGTGGTAAGGTTCATATTGAATATACTAAATTAATTAAAAAAAAGCATCCACATTTATTAAAACCTAAAAAACTAAAGCCACACACTCGTGCGCGAATACATTAAATTAGGTGGTGTTTTTTACACAAATTGTTGGACAAAAACTATAACTTAAATGATGATCTTTTACTACCTTCGTCTAATCCGGCAACATATTTTTTTCTATTGCTTTGTATTTTTCATAAATTTTTTTATAGGGGTGTGTCATAGTCTTTCTGACTTCATTCTGAACCCATTTTCATACGCGCGATTGTTTACTAAATCTATTTATCGGCTATATTTTTTTAGCCGTTCCATATAAGAGCTATTAAGCCGACCGAAAGGTGGGCTGATTGCTCCTTTTTTCTATTT
>CAYWUF010000011.1:0-12602 GCA_964461425.1 uncultured archaeon
AGAGCAATGGTGTAAAGATAACGAAAAGAATAAAAAAGCAGATCTTGCTGGTTGTTCAAAACAAAACTCTCAACCAACGACACCACCAGCAGACAATCCAACGACACCACCAGCAGACAATCCAACGACACCACCAGCAGATAATTCAACGACACCACCAGCAGACAATCCAACGACAACAGAGTTGTCAGTTACTCAACTTCCTACATATTATCTGGCAGCAAGTAATCAGAACACAAGACCTTGTTCAGAAGCAGGATTAAATGCTGTTGGAGAAAAAGGGTGTGTTTGTGTAAGGTCTGGTAGTCAAAACTGGGTGGTTTCAGCAAGATGTGCTTCAAATAACACGTTGGTTTTATATTCGGTATCCACTTCAGAATCTAGTTGTACATCACAACAATCAAATGCTTCTACAGTTTGTGGACCAAGAGCAGATTTAAATTATATTTATTAAATTAAAGGTGTAAAAAAAATGAAATCAAATCAGAAATTAATTTTTGGAATAATATTTGTAATGTTATTACTAAATGTAGGAAGCATATTTGCAGACGAAACAAATCCATTGGCAAATGTTGCTGAAGGTGTGGTAGGTCAAGCAACAAAAGGCCTTGCCGATAAAGCAATAAGTACGCTTATGAGCTCAGTTACTGGAATTGTTGGTGCAAATCCATTAGTGCATGGCTTGTTAGGCGGTGCAGTTTCTGGTTTTATGTCCTATAAAGCACTTGATGAAAAAGTAAATATGGAAGTAGATGTTGATAGAGTTAATATTTCTGATAGAGAGAAAGAGTTTATTGATCCTAAGTCTTTTAAAGAGTTAGTAATAGATCCAGATAAAGAAATAATATTAACAGATAGTAATATTTTAGATGTTGATTTCAAAGAAACAGTTAAAGATTTAACAACTTATAAAGATCCAAATAAAAATCCAACAATAAGATTAACAGAAAAAACAGAAATAATAAGTGTATTAGATTCTAATAACACAAAAGTAGAAGGACAAAAAAGAGGAATCTTGTTTGAAGATCCAAATCTTACAATTAAAGAAGCATATGAATATAGAACATTATTAATAAGATATAAAGAAGCAAGATATGATAAACAACCAGTCAGTATTAAGATTGGAGCAAATGATATTATTAGTGAAACTTGGTATCAAGTATTTTCTTCAGGAGTTAGTGCTGCAAAGTCTACTATTTTAAAAAAGATTTTAAATTTTGATATTACAAATAAAAAATATCCTGAAATTCCAGTAGAAAAAACACAAAAGTTTAATTTATTATTTAATTCAAGAGTAGATGATAATGTTACAATTGACACATCATTATTAGATTGTGTAAATGAAAGAGGAGACATAATCGGAACAACAGGAAAAGAAGTCTTACCAAGAATTGTTCTAGATTGGGAATTCTTAGAAAAAGCACAAGGTAGTCCAGAAGCAATAACTGGAGAAAAATTAAGTAGAGATACTTGGTGTGATTTAGATGCAAATGGAGTTTATTGTGATGCAACTCAGTTTTCAATAGAAGTATTACATAAGATAAAAGCAATAAACGATTATGTAAGTCAAAATAAAGACTGCTTTACTTGCCCAGTCAATTATGTTGAACAAGAATTAATAAGTGATGTAAACAACGTAGGATTAATTTATTTGTCTGGAGATATTTCAGACGATTTAAGTAAAGCAATAATCAATTATAAAGTAAGAGGGAATTATCAAATTGATCCTGTAATTTTAACAGGAAGAGCATTGTTTGATATTAACTATACTGTTGAAAAAAAATCACCAAATTCTTTTAATTGGGTTACTTTAGCAACAGGAACAATCTATTCTGCAAACCAAGATTATTTAACAGAAGGCGGATTAACAGAAGAAGATAAAGAAATAAGATTAACTACAAAACCAACAGCAGAAGACACCATAAGAATTACTTTAAAGATAGGTAATTTCAATTCAGTAATTGAAAACTATGAAGTTGGAAATAATCTAATAGATAATAGTTTAGTTATAGAAACAAGCCAAGGATTAAGTGCTTGTAGTATAGAAAAAACATCAAGCAACTTATTAAAATACTCACAAAGTTGTGCTAATAAATATGATGAAAAATTATCTAATTTCAAATCATACTTAATGAAAGATGGATACAGTTTAGATTTTAGAAAAGACTTTGATGATCACTATAGATTTGCATTCTTACAGTCTACAAATTGGTATAGTACAGAGGCTTCATCATACGCGCCATTACATAAATACTTTACAAACAAAGACAAATTACAATTTAAAACAAGCTATTCAGTAGATGGATCAGATGTTGTTCTAGCAGGGCCTGGAAGATATGATGTAGAAATCGTTATTAACTATGACAATCAATGGCAATTATTTAATGCTGTTGGAGATTTAACAGGAGATATAGAAATAATCTTTAAAGACAGACTTGCACCAGAATTAGATTCTGTAATCTACTATATGCCAATTAACGGAGTTGTTGGAAATACAGGAGATAAAACAAGAAACGGTTATGGTATAGATTATTTAGATGATTCAATAGTTATTGATCACACCTTTAATCAAGGAACTAGTCTTAAAACAGAAGGCTTTGTTTCATCTAACACTATTAACACAGTAAAGACTACAGAGGTTAAAGAATTTGGAATAATGAACACTGGAGACACTAGAGGGAAATTATTAGAATTAAGAAAATTACAAAATAATCTTTCATTAAGATATATTCCTTCAAGACCAACTTCTGTTGTTATGAGTGTAACAAACACAGCAGTTAACACAGACGCTTATGCATTCTATAAACTATCAATTGGTCTTCCACAAGGAGAAGGCGGAGAAGTTGCTAACACTGGAGAGACTTTAACAAATTGGACTGGTTTTGCACAATGTAGAGACTTTACAGGTGTGCCTTTACTTGAAAGATTCTTAGCAACTCCTGACTTAGTTTCAGTTAACTCACAATTATCTCCAATCACTCAAAGTCAAGGTCATGCTTATGGTGTTGAATGGTTAAAGAGCACAATTACAAGAACAGGAAATGTTTGGATGTATACAATCTTTTACACTCCGTCAAACTTTAGAACAGGAAGCAGTTTAAGTTATCTTTACAGAGACTCTGTTAACGATAGTTTAAAGTTCTATGTTGGAGATTTAGGAACTCCAGAAAGCACAAGTGTTGCTCTTTCAAACTCACTAGGAGCTAATAGAGACATTAAATCTATTAAAGCAGTGTTTGACTTAGTAAAAGACAAGAAAGCTTGTATTAACTATGATGGTTCAACATTAGATGTTTATTACAATCCAAAAGAAATATCTAAACCATTAACAGACTTAATAGACAGTAAACTTGAAGCAAACAAGAACAATGCAAGTTCAGAATTTAGTTGTATAAGAAACTGAATTCTTTTCTTTTTCTATTTTTCTTATAAATTTGTTATAGTTTATTAATATTTATAAACATATAGTATATTATATATTAATATTTAACTAGAATAAATGATAAATCATGAACCGAAAAATAAATATAATATTGACAATCTTTTTTTTAATAATGCTTTTTACTAATGTCCTTGCATTTAATTTATTAAAGCCATCAACTTGGTTTAGAAAAGAGATTACTGATGATTCTGAATTTGGTGGTTTTGGAGATTTTGAGGATTTTGGTGGAGGTCGTTCTGGTGGTGGTGGAGCGGGCGGTAGTTTTGGAGACGAACCAGTTTCTAAAGATACAAATAATTTTATAGAAGAAACAATAATAATTCCCATAATTGGAGGATCATGTCCTGGCCTTTGTGGTGATGGCTTTTTTGCATCAAGATATTATCCTAAAAATTTAATTTTAGGAAATTTAAAATATAATGGTTCTGGGGCAATTTGTTATAAATGTAATACAGAAGGTACACATGCAACTAGGTGTGATTCAAGAAACGGATTAAGTTTAGGTTTATTAAATTTATCCACAGATGCTGGAAAAATTATTAAGCAAGAAATCTGTCCTGATTTAATAAATATAGATATAGCTTTGCCAGAACTAAATATTGAAGATTTACCTGTTGAAGAAATTGATTTAGTTGCTATGAATTTGGAATTAAAAGAAATAGGTAAAATTTATGAAGCTACAAAAGGAATGTTTGATTGTTCTGTTACTGAAAAAACTACAATACAAGAAAGATTAAACTTAACCTATAATAATAGTAATGCATTTTATCGTATAAATGATGGAACAAGAAATGATGTTCTTTTTGATTATAGTAGTTCTGATATTAATGTAACAATAAATAAAAATAGACTTAACACAAAATATTTTTTCACACAAGAAAAAGATTATTCTACTGCTTGTTTTATTGAGCCTTTGAATTTACCTGAATTAACTTCTAATTCTAAAAGATATATTGTAAGAAAAAATTCTACAATCCAAAACGGAAAAGTTATTGCTAGATTAAATGTTCTTCCTGATGGTAAAAGAATAGAAATTTGTATTAATAGACCAATAGAAGTATTAACAGAATCTGAAAGCAAATTTATTAATTCTAAATTTTTAGAAACATTTACAATTAAACAAAAAAGAACATTGTGGTTTCCTAAAAAAATAACAGATATAACTTTTACTTTAAATGCAGAGTTAGATAGATTTGGTTGTCCTCAAAAGCTTACCGGAAATCAAGAACAATCTCAAATATCTGGTTCTTTTTTGAATGCGGCTTCAGGTGAAGGGTCTTGTTATAATCCACACGGAACACAAATAACAGGTTTAACTGGAATGGATAATTTTGAGAAATATGGTTTTGATAAATTATTATTTATATACGACATAGACGGAATAAAACACAATTCTTGTGACTATGGAGAGAAATATTGTGATCAAGATCAATTAAAAGTAGCGTTGTTAAAAAAAGCAAAATTAATTGAAGATCAAAAAACAATTTCATTTGATGAAATTGTATTTAAAAGATCAGAAGATAATAAAATAGAACAAAATACAAATATTTATTTAACAGACCTAAGGAATAAAATTAATTTAGACAATTTAATTTCGAATGATTTTATCTATTCTGAAAATCCAGAAGACTATTTAATTACACTTACTACGCACTTAAATAAAATCCCAGAGGAATTAAGAAAATTCATTATTTTAGATTTAACATTTACAAATAAAACGAATAAAACTTATGTTGTTTCGTTAGCTGAAGAAGACATAAAAGAAAAAGTAAATAAATTAAGTGGAAATGTTAATCATAATTATTTAACACAAGAATTAGAAGAAACAAATGCAAAAGAATATTTAACTAGCGAAATGCAAGACATCTTTTCTTATCAAATAAATTTAGATGTGTTTTTAAGAAATCAAGAAGTTTTTAGAAGTTATTTAAATTCTAATAAAGACGATTTTATATTTAATAGTCAAAATATAGTTTTCTTAACTCAATTAATTGAAAATATGAGAATATATTATGGTGATGCAATAACTCCTACTTTAATTACTACAAAAACATATGGTTCTTTAGAAAACGGATTAACTAAAGATATATTTGAAAAAATAAATTTCATAAATGATTTAGATAAGAAAATAGAATTGTTAGAAAATTCAGAAGTAAAACAAATAGAGTCTCCTGGACTTTATTTATATGAATTAAAATTAGAAAACAGTTCTATAAAATACTTAGTAAAAAATACATGTGTTGAAACAAAGAAATTTATAGATTATTATAATTTATCTTTATTAGAAAATTATAAAGAAAACTTATTGTTTACACATCCAATTAATGCAATCTATAAAGATTATATAGGAATACCATTTAAATTTAATGATGCTGTATTTGGGGTAACTGGCGGTCCTGCAACAGTTTATAGAAACTACGATAATTGGACTGAAGTACAAGATGGGTATATCTTCAACATTATTTCTAATGGCTCAGGAATAGAAAATATTATTTTTAAAGATATAAGACCTATACAAATGACTTCAACTAGTTCATATAATTATAGTTATCTAAGATCAAATGGCAGATATAGTAATTTAATTAATAAAGAACAAGGAAAAGAAACTGTGTTCTTATTTTTAACAGCTGAAAGAAATAATCCTCAGTTGATAATTGAATCTTCTTCAGAGATTAATTTTAATACACCTTTCTCTTTTGAAAATAAAGGCTCTAAAAAAGTATATAATTTACCAAGTAATTTAATGACAGAAGATCAAACAATTATAGATCAAGATGATTTGTTTTCTGGTGTTGAAACTTCTAATATAGGTTATTTCTTAAGTTTAATTAAACATAACAAAGTTTGTTTTAATTTAGAAAATAATAAAATTAATTTTTGGTTAAATCCAGAAATGGTTAGTAGGAATTAAATTAAGAAGAAAATAAAAAAATGGAAAGAATTATGAAATTTAAAATTGTAGCAATGTTTTTTTTAATATTAATGATTAATGGAGTGTATGCATATCTTCCTGGAGGTTTTAATACAGATCTTGGAGGAAACATGATGGGTGCAATTACTGATCACGGAGTTTCTAGATTTTCTATTTTTGACTTAAGCACTTCAGACCCTTCACAAGATTGGATAAATAGAAACGTTGCAGCTAAAGGGCTTGGTTTACCTGTTGTCACAGTTTGTGATAATGTAACTCGAGAATGTAGAGAATATAATGACGTGGGCGTAGAAACAATAAGTCCTCTTAAAAAACCAGAAATAAAAATAGAACCTGTAGATTATTTTTCCCAAAATTGTATTGAACAAGGATTTAAACAAGTTAGTGGTTTTCCATTTACATATAAATGTTCAGAAGATAAAATTGGTTTTTATATTTGTTATAAACGTGGAAATAGTTTTTTAATTGAATCTAAATTATATTCTTTTAGTAGTTTATTAGAAGATAGTAGAAATAGATTAAAAGAAGCAATATGTGAAAATGAGATAATAATAGAAACAAATGAACCAATTACAGAAGTAAATAATTTAGATGAATCTTTAGACACAGCCCAAATTATTTCAAATGCGAGATTGTTTGAAAGCGACATATCTAAAATCTATTTTGTTGGCTTTACATCAACAACCTCTGGAGATTTTGGATTTGTTAATTCATATAAAACAAAAAAGTTGATTCCTTATTTTTTTATAAATCACATTACTGATCAAAAATATGCAGAAAACGATTCTAATGTAACGGTTTATTTAGATCAAATAGGTTTTAATCTTAATAAAGAAATATACGCTTTGGTTTTTACACAAGATAACTATTCTAATATCATTTCTGAAATAAATAATTTTATAAAAACAGAAAATATAGAATATAATAATACCCAAAGATATTTAGATTTATTATCAAAAGAAGGAAAAACTATATTTTGTTATTGTAAATCTAAGACTCTATCAGATTCTAAATATGATTTTTTCGAATCTAGAACTTATAAAACTATTGTAGGAGATCCTAATTCTAATGAAAACAAATTAAAAATAAATCAATTATGTAAAGAGGTTTGTGTTGATGAGATAGTTGATTCGGAAAGTGCAGATGTTTCTGAAAAGATCTACGAATATGACAATGATTCGTATGATTTAGAATCAGTTTTACCAAACACTTTAGCTCAAAATTATAAATTAACTAAAACACAAGCAATTGATAAAATAAAATTTTTACCTAATGCAAACACTTTTCAATTTACAATAGAAAGAAATAATCCAAATAAAAAATTTATAATGGTCTTTTTACAAAAAGATAATGCTAAATTAAATATAGCTTATTCAAATTTCTATGTTTTGAATCAAGATGAAATAAAAAATCAATTATATTGTGAGGCACATAAAAATTTGTTATCTTTTTTTTGTAATAGCTATATAGATGCAAGTTGTGCAATTGTTAAAAGTTGTTTAAATGAATATGATTTAAATTTTGATGCTATCGATTTATCTGAATATGTTTATTCTAAAGAAACAGATACACAAACTAGCACACCTCCGCTTTTGCCTATTGATGTTTTAGATTCAAATTCTACTGATACAAACCAATCTGCAGAGGGTACTTCAGAATCTATAATTGATGAAGAAGAACCAACACAGACATACTATTCTACAAATAAAAACACAGGAGATAATTGTGCTAATGCAGGATTAACTTCTAATCATTGGGATTGTGTTTGTTCTATTTCCTCTACTGGAGTAAAGAGAGTAATTGCAGGGAAATGTACTAATAATTATGGACTTGTATTGTATGGAATTCCACAAAAGGCACAAGTTCCTGTAAGTTATCAATTTTGTTATTCTGAACCATCTACTATGTGTAGATGATTTTCTTTTCCTTTTTAAAAACCATATTATTTAAATACTTTCTTAATCTATATAAATATATTTAAGTACATATTTATTGTAAGAAGTGAATTAATATGAGTTTTTCAGAAAATTACCAAGGCACAATTGAGAAAATAAATGAGAGAGTTCCAATTAAATGGTTGACTGGACCTATCGATAAGATATTTCCTACTGCTTCTTTAGTTTTATTAATCTTAATTATTTTAGTAGTTTTATTTTTTATTTTTAAACCTAGTTTTATCGGAGAACAAATCCCTGAAACTGAAATATTTACTATAGCTATTGCTGATAACAACAATAAACTTCTTACAAACTTTGATTTTGAAATTAAAGATCTTGTTAATGATTCAACTCAAAGTTATAGAACAGATAGCAAAGGAACTTTTGTTATTGAGTTAAATAAAGGCGGAGACTATTCAATAATTATTAATAAAAAAGGATACAAGTATAAAGAAGAAATGCTTGATTTAAGTAAATCAAGATTAAACTTTATAATAGACATTTTTGAAACAAAAGACTCAATTTCTAAAGCTTTACAGTTTGTAGGACCAACTGGAGAATTAGTGAATGAAACATTAAATGTAACCATTACTTGTCAAGATGGAAGTCAAGTTGTTGTTCCGTCAACAAGTAGTGTTGAAAATGGGAGAGCTAATTTTGATTTGCCAATTGGATGTAATAGTTTAGTTGCAACAGCAATTGGAGATACTTATTCAGCAACAAACGTTGCAATTAATCCAGAAACTGGAATTATACAATTGCAAGAAAGAGCAATGATAACTGAATTTGGTCAAGTTAGAATTACTGTTAAAAGTGGAGAAAATCCATTAGATGGAATAACTCTTAGAATATACAAAATAGAAGATACAGTTAACCCTGTACAATCAGGACAATCACAATTTGGAGCAAGAAGATTTTCACAATTAGAGATTGGAGAATATAAAGTTACTGCAACAGATGATTCTTCAAGATATCAAACAATATCGCAAAACTTTGTAGTTGCAAAAAATGTAGAATCTCAAGTTAACTTAGAACTTGATGCAATCAACTTGCCTGTTAATCCAGGAGACACAGTTACTCAAGTCGTAACAAGAGATATAAAAGTAATTGTTAAAGACAATGAGACTAATCAGGAATTATTATCAGAAGTTAGCCCACATGTATTATTAATTTTAGACGGTAACCAAACAGTTGATACAAAAGCTTATCAAGAAACTGGAGTAATGCTAAGGATTGAAGAAAATAAAAATTATTCTTTAACAATAAGAGCAGAAGGATATATCCCTCAGAATAGAACAATAACTCCTAATGTTACAGACTACACAGTGTTTTTAGAAAAGATTACTGTAAGTAATGTTTCAGACATTAATGTTACTGTTAGAGACGAAGACAATTTACCAGTTGTTGGAGCAACACTTTGGGTTTATGATGGAAACACAAGTTATATTGATACTAGATTTACACCAATAACAACAGACGTTAATGGAGAAGCTAGATTTACTACAATACCTTCAGGATATTATTTTATTAAATTAAGAAAGACAAACGTTTTAGGAGATTCAAGTAAATTTACACACACTCCACCAAACGACACTAATATTTCTATGCCAATTAACATTGGAGAAGGAACAATTAATTTGACTATTAAAAATATTAATGACGAAGTAATTGATTTTGCAGACGTTAGAATATACGATATTACTGGAGTTGAAATTGGTTTAGATCAAACAAACCAAGTAGGAATTTATAATAGAAGAATAAAAGCAGATAAGATAATTTATGCAAAGATTAGTAAATCAGGATATTATGATTATTATACAGAGCTATTACCAATCATTAAAAACGAAACAATAAATAAAGAAATAAAAGTATATAGAGTTGGTCACACAACCACCCCTGTCCCAGAACTAATTGGACTATATAATTCTTCTGAAACAAAAACAGAAAGTTTCACACAAAATTCTAGATTTAATTTTAAATTTAGATTAATTGTACCTAATGCAGGAAATATAGGATTAAGATTTTTGATTGGAGAAGAAGATGAGGTTTCTGAAGATATAGTTTATATTAAACCAATTAGTAATTCTATTGCTAACACCTCTTATTATTCAGATATTGTTCCAACAAGAGTTATACAAGACTCTCCGACTAAGATGGTTGACGTTATGTTTTCTAACATACAATCTGGAGTTTATGAGTTGACTATTCCTGTTCAAACACTTTCAGCTTTAAGAGGGCAAGCAATTCCTATCTATTATTCAGTTTATAGTGGTGTTGCTCCTGAACCAAACACTCTTGGTAATCAAAGAATATATTATGTTGATGTTACTGAACTGTGTTCTGAAAACTTTTGTGTTACTGGACAATTTTTAGATGTTGAAGCAGGCATTGCTTATGATTTAGAAACAACAGGTAACGGGCTTGTTGTTAATAAAGAATATCAATTTAATTATGAGATAACTAATGCAAAATCAAATGTGTTTTCTGACAATAGATTTGCAGTTACTAATATAGAGAACGATAGCGAGATACCGACACAAGCAATTAATTTCTTAAACTATACAGTCTCTGGTGGAGGCTTTAGTGATTCAACAAGTAGTGGCTCTCAAGTTAGAAACAAGATTCCATTTATTCAAGAATATTTAGAGTCTTCTACAATTAATGTTTATGATAAGATTTATGTTAACAGTACTATTAAACCAGTACTACTTGGTGGAACAAGATTACAAAATAAAATTATTTCAGGACAAACAGTTGTTTATAACAAGATGATAGGATTAACTGTAAGTCAACAAAATCCATTTACTATCTCTTATGAACCACAAAATATTGTTCCTAACAAAGCATTTACTCTTAAAGTTTTAGCAATTGATAATGTTAATTTGCCAGTAACAAACGCTATAGTTAACATCTATCAAAGAAAAGCAAACAATCAGCAAATTGCACTAAATGTTGGACAACAACGAACAAACGACCTTGGCTTTGTTAATATTAACATGCCTCCTTTAAAGAACGGAGAAACAATTATTATTTCGGTTGAGAGAAGTGGGTATTATGCAACTCCTGTTGAGATTGTTATCAATCAAGACATTTTAAGTTTAAGACAAGAAGGAAAAGAAATAACAACAACTTCTCCTTTTACAATTAACGTTCACAAATCAAATCCTAGAGGAACAGAAAAAAAATTAACAATTGTTAATAAAACAGAATATCCATTAACTTTAAGAGAATTTACAGACGAAGATTTTAGTTTTAGTAATTCTAATTATTTAAATGTTGGAAAGTTAAGAAATTTCTTAAATTCACAAGTTGGAAGCATCGTTGTTCCAGCAAATGGAGAAACAGAAATTAGAATTGAAGTTTCTGCTTCACAAGATTCTCTAGATTTAACTGAAACTTTAAATATTGTGGGAACAATTACAGGTAACATTTCTGTTGGTGGAAGTTTAACTAACTATCCTTTCCAGATTCCAATTAATGTAAAGTTATCAGTTGGAGAAGGAGTGGAAGAAGATGATTGTATTAGTGTTAGTGGTTTAAGCAATCCTTGGCAAGCAATTGTTAGTGGTAATAGTGTGCTTGTTCAGACATTTGAGATTAATAATAATTGTAAAGTTAAAGGTAATGATGAAGAATCTCTTACTCTTAAAACCCTAAGAGCAAAGATTGTTAATGAAAAAGACATGTATGGAAGTTATACTTTGACTGTTGGAAATAAAACAATTACTCTTTCTGAAGGGTCTTATACAACTGTATTAAACAATTTAGAAAAAGGAAAACACGATGCAAGAATTGAATATAGAGCAGGAGATAAAAAGTTTGGAGATGTTAAAACTAAGGTTTACATTAACGGACAAGTAGAGACTGATAATGGTTTGAAATATGTAAACACTTCAAAAGAAGTTGCATTTACAACTGAAATTGCAATAAGAAAGATACAAGACTGTATTGATTTCTATGACGGAGAAAAGAAGATTAACAATATGTTTGTTATTCCTAAAGAAACTTTTGTTGGAGAGGTTCAAGAATTAAGTGTTAAGAATAATTGTTCAGACCTTGGAAGATTTAAACTAGAGTTTTGTGAAGGAAGAAAATGGTCTGGTTGTCAAGAATTAAGATATGACAATATGGAAGGGCTTTTCCAAAATGAATTAAACTTTAATAAAGGAGACACAACTCACCTTGTAGGAATAATTAAGCAAGAAACTCCAGGCGCATATATAATTCCAGTCAAGATATCAGTATTAGGAGACAATGGAAAATCGATAGTTAATATTGAAAAAAGACTAAA
>CAYWUF010000012.1:0-2957 GCA_964461425.1 uncultured archaeon
ACTACTATATATTTATAAATATAATATATTATATATAGTATAAAGACCAATTATTTATCTAATTTTAAATACGTGAAATATTTATGGCTGAAAAAGTTCAAGAAAAAAAAGAAATCGTAAGAAAAGAAGTTGAAGCAGAACAGTTGTTTACAGAATTTAAAGAACACTCTGTTGCTGATTTCTTCAAGAAAAACAAACAGATGCTAGGGTTATCTGGTAAGCAAAGGACATTAACGACAATAATACACGAGCTTGTGACCAATTCCTTGGACGCATGCGAAGAAGCAGGCATATTGCCTGAAATAGAGGTGAGCCTTTCAGAGATAGGAACAGAATACTACGAAATATCTGTAGTTGATAACGGTCCAGGAATCCCCGAAGATAAAGTTGCTAGTGCTCTTGGAAAATTACTTGCAGGAACTAAATTTCATAGACTTGTTCAGACAAGAGGTCAACAAGGTATTGGTGTTAGTGGAATCATTCTTTTGTCACAAATGACAACAGGAAAACCAACTAAAGTAATCTCTGGAACAAATAAAGGAAAAACAGTTTCTTTAGAGATAGCAATTGACAGTAAAACAAACACACCAAAAGTTACAGACAAACATTATTTAGACAATAAATTTAAAGGTTTAGCTTTAAAATGTAAATTTAAAGACTTAATTTATAAGAAAGGACAAAATAGTATTGATGAATATCTAAGAAGAACAGCAATTGCTAATCCTCACTTAACTTTGAAATTTCAAGATCCTCAAGGAGAGGTTACAAAATATACAAGGACAGTTAACAAATTACCAAATATTCCAACAGCAGTTAAACCACACCCAAGAGGAGTGACCGTTGATGAGATGTTAACTTATGCAAGACACGGGTCTGCAAGAAAAGTTAATTCTTTTTTAACAAGTACTTTTGATAGATTTGGACAAACGGCGGTTGATAATATTCAAAAGTTAGTGCATTTTGATTTAAATAAAGATCCAAGAGCTTTATCTTGGGAAGAAGCTGAAGATTTAATTAAAGCAATTAAACAAACAAAATTTATAGCACCAAGCACAGACAATCTTGTTCCAATTGGTGAAGATCATATAAAAAAATCATTAAAGGCAATTGTTGAACCTGAATTTCTTTGTGTAGTTACAAGAAAACCAACAGTCTATCAAGGCGGATATGCTTTTCAGGTTGAGGCTGGGGTTGCTTATGGTGGAAAAGCTGGAAGATTAATTAGTGTTGAAAAAATAAAAGATAAAAAAGAAGTGGTTGTTGAAGAAGTAAGAGCTTCTGAAATTATAAGATATGCAAATAAAGCTCCTTTGTTATTTGATGCAGGAGGCTGTGCCATTACAAAAACTGTAGAATCTGTTGATTGGAAAAGATATGGAGTAAGTAATTTTGATAATAGTCCAGTTACTGTTTTTGTTAATCTTATCTCAGTTCATATACCTTACACTTCTGCAGGAAAGTCGGCAGTTTCTGATGATACAGATATTGTTAATGAAATAAAGTTAGCGTTAATGGATGTTTCAAGAAAAGTTGGAATTTATATTATTGAGAAAAAAAGAGAAGAAGAAAAGAAAGAAAAGAAAAAAGTATTTGCAAAATACGCGCCCTATGTTGTTGATGCGTTAGTTCACACAACTGGCGAGAAAAACAGAGATTTACTTCTTAAAAATCTAAGTAACATGGTTTTAGAGAAATTAAAAATGGAAGAAGCTGGTATTAAAGCTTCAGATGATGATGTTATTGAGGATGATTCAATTACAGAAGAAGAGGAATTTGAAGAATAGGTGGAAATTATGGTTACAAAAACAGAAGAAAAAAACACTAAAAAACACGAACGTAAAGGTTTAGATGAGTTTGAAACAGAAACCACAAAAGAAGTTGAACAAAAGACTCTTCAGATTGCTCAAAATATTGTTAATCAAATTAAATCAAATCAACACCCGACTTTTACAACAAAAGTTAGAGGGCTTAGTAATGTTTATTTTGATGAAGAAAAACAATATATACAGTTAGGTGATAAAAAAACAGTTAGGCCTTTCTTAAATTTAGGTGCTGCAAGAAAGTTTATGCAGACAATGCTTGTTAATGATAAATGTAATGAATATTTAAAAGAAGGAAAAACAGCTTCCATCAGAGAAATTTATTACGAACTTAAAAGAACTGTAGCAAATACTAAAGAAAATACTTTTGATGGACAAAATGAATCTAATGAAGTTATTGTTGACATTGAACATGCAGCAAACACCATTAGAGAGAAATTAGGACTTCATGCTGAATCAAAGGGTTCTCTTTATGGAGATATTACTTTAAAAGATAAAAAACACGATAACGATGTTTTCAATTGTAATTCTCTTGGTAGAGGTGGCTGGAGTATTATGTCTAGAATCGAACCAGAAGAGATTGAAATTGTTGATGTTAACGCAGACATGGTTTTAGTTATTGAGACTGCTGCAATGTACAATAGACTTATTGAAGAAAGATATGCAAGACAGCATAACGCTATTCTTGTAGGAACTGGAGGACAAGGCGCAAGAGGTGCAAGAAGACTAGTGCACAGATTAAGATATGAATATGATCTTCCAGTTATTGTTTTTACAGATGGAGACCCTTATGGTTGGTATATTTATTCTGTAATTAAAAGTGGATCAATGGCTCTTGCGGCTCATTCTAAATACCTGGCTGTTCCTGATGCAAAGTATGTTGGAATGACTCTAACTGATGTTGAAACTTATGGTCTTCAAAACGTTACTGAAAAGATGAAAGAAGGAGACGTAAAGAGAGCAAAGGAATTAATGAACTATGATTGGTTTAAGTCTAAAGAATGGCAAGCTGAATTAAAGTTGGCGATTGATAAAAAAATAAGAATTGAGCAACAGGCACTTGCAAATAAGTCTTTAGATTTTGTTGCAAAGAAGTATTTGCCTGAAAAGATTGAAAAAGAAATATTTTTATAAAAG
>CAYWUF010000012.1:3057-11854 GCA_964461425.1 uncultured archaeon
GTTTCTAAAAAACCAAAAGAATCAGACTATATAACTTTTGAAGAGTTTTGCGAATTACTTACAAAAGAAAGATTTGATTCTAAATTGGTTAAACCAAAAATAGCAAAGCCAAAAGTAGTTAAGAAACAAACAAAAGTAATTTCTAAAAAACCAATCGTTTCTAAAAAACCAAAAAAGAAGTAAATTAAATACTTCTTAAATCTTTTTCTTTATTTGGTAAAACTTGATTTAAAGTTATTCCAATAACGCTAGCTAGGGCAACTCCGCCAAAAGCGAAATTGCCATAAGTTATCATTGCTCCACCAACCCCGATTGTTAACATAACTGCAATAATTACCATGTTTTTTGTATGATTAAGATTTACTTTATTTTCTGTAATTGATTTGATTCCAACAATCGTTATCATTCCAAATAACAACAACATCATTCCCCCTAATATTGCTTCAGGAATAGTGTACAGAAATCCGCTAATTTTTCCTAAGAACGCAAAACAAATTGCAGTGATTGCTGCAATTCTTAAGATAACAGGGTCTGTAAGTTTAGTTAAGATGATGGCTCCAGTAACTTCTGAATAAGTAGTTGTTGGTGTCCCTCCAATAAGCCCTGAAAAAAAAGTAGCACATCCGTCACCAAACATGGTTTTTGAAAGTCCAGGGTCTTTAATAAAATCTTTTTTTGTAGCTTTTGATATTGCGTACATGTCTCCGATATGTTCTATGATTGGAGCAACTGCAACAGGTATTAAAAATAAAATCGCATTGATATTAAAAACAGGCAAAGTAAATTGAGGTATAGAAAGCCAAGGCGCGTTTATTAATTTTGTAAAATCAACAAGTCTTAAAATCATAGCAAAAAGATAACTTACAACCAAACCAAAAAGTATTGGTAATAATTTGATTGTGCCTTTCCCAAAAATTACAACTGAAATTGCAGTGGTTAAAGCAACAATAGCAAGTAACCAATTACTGTTTGCCATCTCAACACCAACGCCTGCAAGAGATAAACCAATAATCATTATTACAGGTCCAACAACAATTGGTGGAAAAAGGTTTGATAAAAATTTAATTCCCTTTCTTTTAACAATAAAAGACATTAAGACATAAACTAACCCAACAGCCATTAATCCTCCAAGCGCTCCTGGATAACCATATAGTTGTGTTGCTTTAATGACTGGCGCAATAAAAACAAAAGAACTTCCTAAAAATACTGGCACTTTTCCTTTAGTAATCAAATGGAATATTAAAGTTCCACACCCTGCAGTAAAAAGAGCAATAGAGGGATCAATTCCAACTAATAAAGGAACTAAGACAACAGCACCAAACGCAACAAAAAGCATTTGAACGCCTATTATTATTTTTTTAAACATTGTAAGTTTTTCAGTTTCTGTTTGTGCCATTATTAAAAGAAAGACAAAAGCTTTTATAAATATAATCAATTAAAAGATATATAAACAAAAAGATAATATATAAACCCAAATAATTTGTTTCTTTAATAATTTAGTTTATATTTTCTTTGTTTCTATAATATATATTTAATTAAATAAGAGGAGAAAAAACATGATACCAAGAAGACCATCTACTTTAAAAAGAAAAACATCGTCAAAAATACCAAGGATAAATGAAAAAAGATCCGAAAAACCTAATCTGTCAGGAATGACTTTAGAACAAGCAACAGAAGTTGCCGAGTTAATAGATACAAAAGTTAATAGAGTTGGAGTTCAAAGAAAAAAATCAAGTATTGCTCCAAATAAAATTAAAATGCAATATGCTAAAGGAAAATAATTATGAACATATTAGTAATTAATGCAGGAAGCAGTTCTTTAAAATTTCAATACATTAATCCTGAAGCAAAAACGGTTTTGATTAAAGGACAATATGATGGTATTAATAGCGCAGATTTTAAAGTTAGTTTAAAAACAATAATTTCAGGTCAAAAAGAAGTTTTTGAAAAAAAAATTTGTTCTAATAAAGAATTAATAGAAGACATGTTTTCAATTCTTGTTGATAAGAAGATTATAGAAACTACTGGAGATGTAAGATTTGTTGGACACAGAGTTGTCCATGGCGCCGAAGAATACTCTAAAACCACAGAAATCACAGATCAAATGTTATTACACTTAAAAAAAATTTCTTTTCTAGCTCCTCTTCATAATCCAATAAACATTGAATTTATAGAGATCCTTAAAGAAAAAATTCCACAGGCTAGACATTTTGCAGTTTTTGATACTGCTTTTCATCAAACAATTCCTGAGAAAATTTATCTTTATGGCCTTCCAAAAGAACTTTACGATAAATTCAAAATTAGAAAATATGGCTTTCACGGAATAAGTCACAAATATGTTTCTAAAAAGACAGCTGAGCTTTTAGAAAAGTCGTATGAGGATTTAAAAATAATAACTTGCCATTTAGGAAACGGCCAAAGCATTTGTGCAATCAACAAAGGTAAGAGCTTTGATACCTCTATGGGCTTTACTCCTGTTGATGGACTTCCGATGGGCACAAGAAGTGGAAGTTTTGATCCTGAAATTATTCTTTTTCTTTTAGAGAATGGTTATTCTAAAGAGCAAATAAAGAAAATGATAAATAAAGAGTCAGGATTATTTGGAATTAGTCAGATAAGTGCAGATCATTATAAGATAGAAACTCTTTCAATACAAGGAGATGCAAAAGCAAAACTAGCAAACGATATTTTAACTACAAGAATAGTAAATATTGTTGGAAGCTATATAGCTGAGATGAACGGAGTTGATGTTATTGTCTTTACCGGCGGAATTGGAGAAAAATCTGCATATTTAAGAGAACTAGTTCTCGAACATTTTGGTTATCTTGATTTAGAAATAGATAGAGAAAATAACAACAACAATTCAGAAATAATATCCACAAAAGAAAGTAAAGTAATAGCAATGGTTGTTCCAACAAACGAAGAATTAGAGATTGCGATTGAAACAAATGAAGAAATAAGAAAAGATTAACTACTTTTCATTCCCCATTTTTTCTAATTTCAATAGCTCGTTCCATCTTCTGTCTACTTCTTCTTGCATTGATTTTAATATTTCTTTATTTTCTGGTTTTAAAACACTTTTAAACTTTGTTTGCGTTTTTAAAAATTCTTCAATTGGCAGTTTATTTGTGGGCTTGTAATTAATAATTACTTTTCCGTTTATCACTTCATAAAGAGGCCAAAAACAAGTTTCTGTTGCAAGTTTACTAATTTTAATTGTGTCTTTAGAATCTGCTTTCATGTTTGTAGGACAAGCTGCAAATGCAATTAAGACTGCAGGGCCGTTAACTTCAAAAGCTTTCTTTGATTTTTCAAACATATCTATTTGGTTATAAGGATTAATCTGAGCAACATAAGGGATGTTATGTGCTGCTGCAATCTTTGTTAAGTCTTTTGAAAACTCCACTTTTCCAAAACTCGCCTTCCCCGCAGGAGTGGTTGTGGTTATCGCCCCCCTTGGAGTAGCTGATGAACGCTGATTTCCCGTGTTCATATACCCTTCGTTCGAATAACAAAGATAAACAAAATCATGTCCTCTTTCTAGTGCTCCAGAAAGTGATTGAAGTCCAATATCAAAACTTCCACCATCTCCAGCAATTACTAAAAAATTAATATCTTTTTTAATTTTTCCTTTTTTCTTTTGTGCTCGATATGCACATTCAACTCCAGAAATTGTTGCTGCAGAGTTTGCAAAAAGAGAATGAATCCAAGGGATATTCCAGGCTGTCTGTGGATAAACGGTAGTTGTAACTTCAGCACAAGATGTGGCACTTGATGCAACAACTGCTTTGTCACTTGCAGCAATCACAGTCTTACAAATAATTGCAATAGGGCACCCTGCACAAGTTCTGTACCCGGAAACCATTGCTTTACTTTCAGCTAATTTAATAGCAAGTTCTTTTGAGTTCATATTTTATTCTTTTAATATTTTTAATTTCAATTTCTTTGCATAATTATATTCTTCAATTGCCCCGGCACTTTTCTTCCAATTTGGAAGCATATAAATATGTGTTGCCCAATTTTTGATTATAGATTTTGATAAAGTTAAAAAATATTTTTTTTGTTTATTTGAGTCTTTTATATAGCCCTTTATATTGTGTGGGACATAAACGAAATCTCCAGATTTTACAAGCGTCTCTGCATGTTTATTTGCAAGTTCGATATTTTTAATTTCTGCTTGTGGAGTTTTACCACTTTTTGGGCCTGCAATAAAGATTCTTTTAATCATATTTTATTCCTTAATTCCAATATATCTACTCTTTAGTTTCTTTCCAGAAATTACAGAAACTAAAAGTTCTTCAATATCTTTTTGATATAAATCTCTTCCACCAAGTCCAAAGACTAGAGAAATTACTTCTGGTTTGTTTGTTGCATTTATGATACTTAAACAAATATCTTTGTAAAGAGGAGGATAGCTTCCAGGCCCTTCCGTTCTTTCAAGAACAATTATCTTTTTTGCTTTCTTTAAAGCTTTAGAGTATTCTTCATAAAGGAAAGGTCTAAATAATATTGGTCGCAAAAGGCCAACAGATTTTCCATCCTTTCTTAGTTTATCAATAACGTCTTTAGAGTTTTCAGCAGTTGAACTTAAGACTACAAGAACAGTTTCTGAAGAGCTTGAAAAATAATCTTCATAGAAATTAATGTCTTTACCAAAATTACTTTTAAATTCTTTAGATATCTTAGAATAATTTTCCTTAACTTCTAAAAAAGCATCAAACATTTCTTTTCTAATTTCAAAGTAACTGTCCGGAAGAGCAAGAGCTCCAACAGTTATTGGGTGTTCTGTGTCTAGGAGATTGTAGTTTGGTTTAAATTCTCCAATAAATTTTTTAACAGAAGAATCATCATAAACATTAATTACTTCTAAGTTGTGACTTGTGTAAAACCCATCAATACAAACCATGATAGGAAGAAAAACACTTTCAGCAAGTCTTAAACTAAATAAGGTCATCTCGTAAGCTTCTTGTGCATTCTCACAATAAACTTGCATCCAGCCTTGGTCAATAGCAGACATTGAGTCAGAGTGATCGCAGTGAATGTTGATTGGTGCAGAGATTGCTCTGTTAGCCACAGGCATTACAATTGGAAGTCTTAAACCACTAGCAACACCAAGCGCCTCATACATGTAAAGTAAACCTTGCGAAGCAGTAGCTGTTACTGCCCTAACCCCTGAAGCTGATGCGCCAATGGTTGCAGAAAGAGCAGAATGTTCAGATTCTGTTCTGATAATTTCAGTATCAACTAAACCATTAGCAGAATACTTAGAATAGCTTTCAATGATTGGCGTTTGTGGAGTAATTGGGTACATTGCAAAAACTTCTGGATTAATTTGTTTTAATGCATAAGCTATTGCCTCTCCACCACTTAAACCTAATTTTGTTGTTTTCATAATATTATTCCTTCACCATCTTTATACACTTAACAGGACAGATTTCTGCACAGATTCCACAACCTTTACAGTAATCCATATCTGTTTTATCTCTTATTATCTTTCCAGTTTTATCTTTTTTAGCTAAGATGCAATGTTCAGGACAAGCATTAAAGCAAAGCATGCAGTGTATGCATTTCTTAGAATCCCATTCTGGTTTAACGCTTCTCCAAGATCCTGTTTTATTTATTAGAGAAGTTCCTCCAGGAAGAACTCCTCCTTTTTTTTTAATTTCGCTCATAATCATTACCTTTTAAAATATTCAAACCCTTCTTTCAAACAAGAAAGATTTGGCTGAATAAAGTTTATCTTACCTTTCTTTTCAAATTCTGCTTTGATTGATTCTTCAACTGAAGAATATTTAATCACTTCAAATAACTTAACAAATGCTCCAATAAGAACGGCATTAGGGTTGTTTATTTTTAAAAGCTCTAAAGAAATTTTACTTCCGTCAATAATATTTATTTTTTCTTCTTTTAGATATTTTTTAAAAAAAGCTTTATCTTTGTCGCTGTTAATTATATAATTACAATCAAATTTAGAAATAGCAGGAATTACAGAAAATAATCCACAATCAATAACAATAACTAAATCAGGATTAGTTATTGGTTCATGTACCCTTATCTGTTTGTTTGAGATTCTTACAAATGACCTGACGGGAGCGCCTCTTCTCTCAGGGCCATACTCAGGAAATGCTTGAACAACTTTACCATCTAATAGAGCAGAATCTGCAATCAATTGCGCACAAGTCTTTGCACCAAGTCCGCCTCTACCATAAATTATTATTTCAAAATTTTCTTTCATATTTTTTCACTTGTGTTTTATTTCTCTATAGATTATTTCTATAAATAAATCTCTATTAGTATCTAACATCTCGTTTATTGTTTTTTCTTTAAATAATTCTAACATTTTTTTATATTTTGGTTTAGTCTCTAAACATTTAAAAAACACAGAAACTTTAATTGGTCCCGCTTCTTTTCTTAAAAGATCTATTCTGTTATTACAACTATCTAAAAGGCGTCTTATATTTTCAGTAGAAGATACAAAAGTTGCGTTTCTTGTTCTATTGATTACTTTTTTTATTTTAGGTTTAACTATTTTTGATATTTTAGACATAAATATTCTAACTCCTATTAAATGTAAAGAAAGAAACCATTATATATTTATTTTTTAATATATTATTAAGAGAAAGCAAGATTATTATGAAAAATATAGAAAACTTTTTTAACCCAAAAAATATTTGTTTAATTGGAGCATCAGATAATAAGGGAAGTGTGGGAAATACTTTAGCTGAGAATATGTCTAAATATAAAGGCAAAGTGCTTTTTGTAAATCCAAGGCTTGCAGGAAAGAAATTATTTGATAAAATAGTTTATTCAAAAATAACAGATATTAAAGAAAAAATTGATTTAGTTGTTGTTGCAACACCCGCTTCAATTACTTATGAGGTTGTTAAAGAGATTTCAAAAACAAAATGTAAAAACATTTTAATGATAACAGCTGGTTTCTCTGAGATTGGTCAAAATGATCTAACTGAAAACATAAAATCATTAATTACAAAAGAAAAAATAAATCTTATAGGCCCAAACTGTCTAGGAGTTATGAATTTACATAATTGTCTAGATGCTACATTTAATTCTAGACAAAAATATGATCTTCCAAAAAAAGGGAAAGTTTCAATAATCACTCAATCAGGAGCATTAGGTTTAGCAATTCTAGATCTTGCAAGTAAAGAGCAATTAGAGATTAACAAATTTGTTTCTTATGGTAATGCTTTAGATATTGACGAATCTGATTTGTTAGAATATTTTGAAAAAGACAAGTCTACAGAAGTTATTCTTTGTTATATAGAGGGAATTAAAAACGGAAAAAGATTTTTTGAAACTTTAAAAAGAGTAACAAAGAAGAAGAAAGTAATTATCCTTAAAGGCGGAATAACTGACAAAGGAAATAATGCTGTTAAAAGTCACACCGCAGCAATTGCGGGATCTTCTAAAGTTTTCTCTGCTGCCCTTTTGCAATCAGGAGCAAAACAAGTTAAAACAATTAAAGAACTATTTAATCTAGCCAAATATTATTCGTGGTATAAAGGCGAAATAAAAAATATTCAGATAATTACTAACGGCGGAGGATTTGGTGTTTTAACAACAGATCAATTAGAATTAAATAAAATAAAGCTATCAGAAATTACAAAAGATACAAAAGACAAGTTAAAAAAAATGGTTCCAGGGTATGCAACAATTGGTAACCCAATTGATCTAACTGGTGATGCTGATGATAAAAGATTTATAGCTACAATAGATTTATGTTTAAAAGACAAAAATACAAGCGCTGTAGTTGTTCTTTTACTTTTACAACTTGCAAGTATTTCTGAAAACATCTCAAAAGAAATTGCAAAAATAAAAAGCAAATCTAAAAAACCAGTAATGCTTGTAACAATTGGTGGAAACAAAACAGAAAACAAAATAAAAGACTTTGAAAACAATAAAGTTCTTTGTTTTAGAGATCCAAAAGATCTAAGTGATGTTTTAAGATTATTAAAATGAGTTTTATGTTAAGATTATTTAAAAGAAAAAGCGTTTTATCAAAAACAATCTCGCCTAAAACTATTGTTGAAAGAAAAATAACTGTTGCAAAAAAAAGCACTGTAGCAATTTCGCCAACAATTACCAAAAATAAAACTCATGAAGGCGGAAGATTAAATGATGTTAAAAGAAAGTTAATTTCTCAAATAAATAAATTGCATAAGAAACAAAGAACTTACGGATTAACAAAAAGAGAAAAAACCCTTCTTGCAGAATATGTTGCTCAATTAGAAAGGGTTGGTGCTACAAGAGAAGGCACTAAAAGAATATTTGTAGAAGATTAATTATTCAATCTTTTCTTTCTTCTTTGGTTTAACTGCTTTGTCTCTTGCTTTAAGCGTCTTATTAATTTCTAGAAGAAGTTCTTTTGTTTTAAGCCCGTATATGTTACATACATCTCCAATCTCAAGAGAATCAATTTCCATTTTTGCCATTGGACAACTAACGCAAGGCACACTATATTTAGTTAGAATTTTATCCATTCCTCTAATCTTCATTATCTTTCCTAATTTTGTGTGTTCATCTACTTTCATATTTTACCTCCGATTTTACAGTTTTTTTCTTTATGACAACAGGAACAGTTATTGTTATGTGTTATCTCTAAAACCTTTCTTCCTTGTTTGGAATAATAATCGTTAATTGCTGCTTGAAGTGCATCAGCAGCTAAGTTAGAACAATGCATTTTAACAGGAGGTAGGCCATCAAGAGATTCTGCAACATCTCCTCTAGTTATTTTAAATGCATCTTCTAGAGTTTTACCTTTAGCAAGTCCAGTAACCAT
>CAYWUF010000013.1:0-4074 GCA_964461425.1 uncultured archaeon
CTAATTATATTTAGTTCTTGTTTATAAATTATTTCTAATATAATATTATTGTTTAAAAGTTGTGAAAAAGTATGGTTGAACAAAAAGCTAAACTGATTGTTAAAGAAACAGAGATTTCTGATGTTGGTAAAGACATTGTTAAGATTGATCCGGTTGTTTTTGAAAAAATGGGCCTTAGTGTTGGAGATACAATTAAGATTCAAGCAATTAAATCTGAAAAATCAACAATAGCTTATGCTTTAAAAGGAAAAGTAGGAGATACTGGACTTAACACAATTAAGATGGATGCAACTATAAGATTTAATTCTGGTTCTAAGATTGATGATGAAGTTTTTATTGAAAAGATTGCTTGTCAGATTGCACAGTCTATTACTCTCGCCCCGCCAGTCGAGATACAAGATCTAAAAAGAAACGACGTTGTTAGTTATATTCACGACAGAATAATAAATAAAAATATTTTAGAAAATAATGTTGTTGTTATTAGAGGAATTAAAATAATGCTTAATGAAGAATCCAGAGATCTTCAGTTAACTGTAACTAAAGTTTTTCCTAAAGGAGCTGTTAAGATTACAGACACTACTAAAATTATAATTTCAGATAAACCTTTACAAACAAATAACTTTGGAATAACTTATGATGATATTGGTGGTCTTAAAAAAGAAATTGAAAGTATTAGAGAGATGGTAGAGTTACCAATCAAAAGACCAGAAGTTTTTAAAAAATTAGGAATAACTGCTCCAAAAGGAATACTTCTTTATGGGCCTCCAGGAACTGGAAAAACCTTACTTGCTAAAGCCGTAGCATCAGAAACAGATTCACATTTTACAATTGTTAATGGACCAGAAATTGTAACCTCTGCAGTAGGAAAATCAGAAGAAAATTTAAGAAATATTTTTGCAGAAGCAGAAAAGAATGCTCCTGCAATTATTTTTATTGATGAGATAGATTCTATTGCTCCAAAAAGAGAAAACATACACGGAGAAACAGAAAAAAGAATTGTTGCTCAATTACTTACTTTAATGGACGGATTAAAAGCAAGAGGGGATGTTATTGTTATTGGTGCAACCAACATTCCAGAAAGTGTAGATCCAGCATTAAGAAGACCAGGAAGATTTGATAGAGAATTTGAAATTGGAATACCTAGTAAAGAAGCAAGAAAAGAAATTTTTACAGTGCACACAAGAGGCATGCCATTAACTGAAGATGTTGATGTTAATGAAATATTAGAAATGACTAATGGGTTTTCAGGAGCAGACATTTCTGCACTCTGTAAAGAAGCAGCTCTAAAAGCACTTAAGAGACTAATGCCAAAGATAAACAAAGAATATGGAAACGAATTGTCCAAAGAAATAATGGATGAACTAGTAATTAAAAGACAGGATTTCTTGGACGCCCTTAATGTTGTTGAACCTTCCGCAATTCGTGAAATTATAGTTAGTGTTCCAAACACAAAGTGGGAAGAAGTTGGTGGCTTAGAAAATATTAAACAAGAACTTAAAGAAATGATTGAGTGGCCAATGAAACATAAAGATTTGTTTGAAAAAGTTGGAATCACCCCCCCTCGTGGAGTTTTGTTGTATGGGGCGCCAGGAACTGGTAAGACTTTACTTGCAAAAGCAATTGCAACAGAAACTAATGCCAATTTTATATCTATTAAAGGGCCAGAAGTTTTTAGTAAATGGGTTGGCGAATCAGAAAAAAAGATTAGAGATATTTTTAAAAAAGCAAGACAACTAGCGCCAAGTATTGTTTTCATTGACGAAATAGATTCAATAACAAGTAATAGAACAGGAATGGAAACAAATGATTCTAAAAACAATGTTATTGCTCAGCTATTAACTGAAATTGATGGCGTTTCTAATCTTAAAGATATTGTTATAATTGGAGCAACAAACAGACCTGACTTGATTGACCCAGCGTTTTTACGCCCAGGAAGATTTGAAAAGCTTCTGTTAGTGCCTTTGCCTGATGAACTTACAAGGGAAAAGATTTTTGAAGTCTATCTCTCAAAGATGACTGTAGATAAAAAAACAAACGCAAAAGATTTTGCAAAATTAACTGAGGGGTTTTCAGGAGCAGAGATTGAAGCTGTTTGTAGAGAAGCAGGACTTACAAAAATTAGATTAATTATAGAAGATATAGAAAAAGATAATAAACTAGATAACAAAAAACCAATTGTAACAAAAGACGCATTCTTAAACGCAATTGAAAAATTCAAAGCAAAAAAAGAAACTAAAGAAGAAAAGGAAAAAGATTATGCAATTAGATAATCTAATGTTTTTCTAATAACCATTTCCACACAGGTTTGATTTTAATTGTTTTATTATCAATTTTTAATTCGTCTTCTTGATCATAAGTTAATATGTAACCTGTAGTTAATTTAAAAAAATTCATGGCTGACAATAAACCATTAATCTCTCGCTCTTTATTTTTTTCATTAAAATCAAAACAAACTTGAATTGCATCAAAATATTTAGATTTAACTATAAAGTCACATTCAGAATTGTTATTATTAAAATACATTATTTCTTTTCCTGTTCTTACAAGTTCTAAAAAAACTAAATTTTCAAGTAATTGTCCTTTATTTTGATATCTTTGAAAGGTTAATATATTTCTTAAACCGTTATCTATGAAATATACTTTTTTATAAGATTTTAATAAATTAATGTTGGATTCAGAATATTTATTTATTAAAAATATTAAATAAACAGACTCTAATGATTGAATATATTTTTTTACGGTATTGTGTGATTTAATCTTTAAAGCTTTAGAAATATTATTATAACTTATTGGAGAAGCTAAAGAAGAAGATAAATACAATAATGTTTCTTTTAAATCATTTATATTTTCTATAGAATATCTTGGCTGTAAGTCTTTATAGATTGCATCTGTATAAATGTGTCTTATAATTTCGGTATTATTTTCTTCTAAAAATTGAGGATACGATCCATCTAACAGAAATTTATCAAAAAATCTTAATATCTTTGATTTTTCTTTTAAATTATAATTTTTATTATATTCTATATTGTAATATCCCAAATACTCTATAAAAGAAAAAGGCAATAAAGTTAAATCTAGATGTCTGCCTGTGAGTTTTGTACCAAGTTCTGAAGATAGTAGGTTTGCATTTGAACCAGTTACAAACACCTTGTATTTATAATTATATAATCTTCTTACAAACATTTCCCAAGACTTAATATTTTGAATTTCATCAAAAAAGAAAATTTCCGTATCTTCTCCATAAACCTCGTATATTGCTTTTAATAAATTATCAAAATCCTCTTCTTTAAAATTTAGAAATCTATCATCTTCAAAATTAATATAAGCTCCTGAATTTAATTTTTCTTTAAATTGTAATAATAGATAAGACTTTCCTGATCTTCTTGAACCAGTAATTACAATTATTTCTTTTGAGTCTATGTATTTTTTAAAATCAATATCTCTTGCGATGTTTTTGTTATTTTTTAAAAAAAACTCAAAATAGCTCTTTTGATCTTTAACAAGTTCTAATAAATTAAAATAATTCATAATTATCAATATATTTATAGATAAAACCATTTTTAAAGGTTGTCATTTTTCGTGACAAAAAAATAGTTTTTGTTGTCATTTTTCGTGACAATAAAAAAACAGAAAAGGAGAAAGATTATGCAATTAGATGAAAATCTAATTACTTTTTCTTTAAATGCTTTTTTGCTAATTTCTCCCAAGTCTTTCCTAGAAGTATTGGCTTAAAAATGTTGTAAAGATACATTTCTTGAATAATTAGACTTATTGACCAACCAGTAAATAAAACAGTTATTGTATATTTTGCAATTGGTGGTGTGCCGTTTAATGTATCTAAAACAATAAACATAATTAAAAATATAAAAAAGAAAGTAAGTTGTTCAAAGAATGGTTTAATTTTTTTTATTTTGTGCTCTATTGTTTTTTCATCCATTAATTTTTACCTCGCAAATAATTTTAAGCTTTATTAGCTCTACTTTCGCGTTTCTGTTCCTTTATTTTTTGTTTTATTTTAGAAACAACAATTGCTTTTTTTCTTTGTTGTGCTTGAGTTTCTGTTTTTTTACTACC
>CAYWUF010000013.1:4174-11487 GCA_964461425.1 uncultured archaeon
TCAGGAATAAACAAAGTGTTTCCAATCTTGTGTGTTTCTATAATTATATTTTTTACATCTTGAATACTTGTGTTGTCACTAAAATAAACTTTAATATTTGCTAAGCCATCTATGTTCTTTTCAAAAACTGACTGAAGTCTTATATAAAATTGTGGTGAGATATTTTTAGCTAAAGGATATGTTGTTTTTAAACTTTCTGGAATTGAAGACTCTATCTCTTTATTAGACCAACTTGTTTTTAAATCTGCAACTTTTGCGTTTAGTTCTTTATTTATTTTATCAAACTTGTGTCCACTAACCCAAATTGTTGGTTTATAGTTTATAATTGGGTCAATTCCGTTACTACACTCGTTAGCGATTGAATAAAAATCAGAAAAGATTATAGAAAAGGTGGTAGAATTTCTTAAACCGTATTTCTTAATATTGTTTCTAAGTTCATTCCAATCAACTGTCGGCATGTTCTTTATTAACTTTTTAGATTTAGTTAGATCATTTGAAAATAAAGTCTTCTGAACAGGTGTTTTTTCAAAAGTAAAATTTGGCAACTCATATTTACTTTTTATAAACTTTAAAAATGGGCCTCTTTCTTTAGCAAGCTCTGTTGATTTTAGTTTTGAATAGTAATTAATGTAATCAGATAAAGAATCTGCAAAATATATTGCATCATCACTATTATAAGGAATATCAAGCTTTGTTAAAAGTGTATAAAACCCTGTAATTGAAAGATAGATTGATCTTGTTTCTTTTAGTTCTTGAATATATTTATCGTTAATAGTCTTAGACAAATCAATTGAATTATCTAAAAACTCCATAGTGTCCCAAATTACTGCTTTTAATTTTGACCAGTCAAAAGTTTTTGTTTCTCCTAAAAGATTAACAAACTTAGATACATCAATAACTCCACTTACAAAAGAATTATTTTCAAAGACTGGTTGTAAGCCTACAGAAGATATTGCAAATTTCTTGTAATTGTCAAGAAAAGGATTTTTTTTGTTTATTGTGTCTGTAAATATTAAATTTATGTTTTCTCCAGTAATTATCTTTGAAGAAATTAGATCTATTAAAGATAGTGGTGAAATTTTTATTTGTTTTTCAGAAGTTATGTCTATTGTATAATCTACATTCTCGTTTAATGCTTTCATAAATCTATCAGGGATTAAGATTGCAAAATTATCTGTGTGTTTTATACTGGAATAATTTAAAAATGAAACAATGTCTGGATGTTCGATTGAAATGCAATATAAATTGTTAGAAGTGTTAACATTATATCCAATCATTGATTTTGCAGAAACAAATAAATCAATAATTCTTATTGGTCCGCAAGCGTTTCTATTTATTGATTTTACTTTATCTTTTTCTGATCTTACTTTAGATAAATCAATTGAGATTGAAGAACCGTATTTTTGAACAATACTGGATTGAGATAAAGTATCAAAAATGCTTTCAATTGTGTCAGCTACCTTAAAAGAATAACTTGACAACAATTGCTGATTTAAAGAAATCTCTCTTAAAAAAGTAGAACTAGGGTAAAATGTTCCATCTCTTAAATACTCAAAAACTCTTTTGTTAATTTTTTCGTGTTGGTTGTTTTGAAGCTTGTTGATGTGTGATTGAATATTTATTAATTTGGTTGAAAGAGAATCAGACTCATCTATATTTAATATTTGTTTTAAAATTAAATCTTTAAATTCGCTATCCATTTGAATTGCTTCGGGTTTATTCTTCTTAAAAATATATGCTTGTAACAATTCTTTTTGATTCTCTTGATGAAGCGTTTCTTTTATAATTTCGTCAAGTTTATCAAACGGTATTTCTTTTGAAAACTTCGCATTAACTTTATCACAAATTAAAAATGCAAGTTTCTCTGCTAAATTTAAATTTGGTTCGCCAAGATTACACAAATTTTCAAATAACATTATTGCAACTTTTTCTTTTGAGAATTCTTCAGTTTCTCCGTTCTGTTTTTTTAGAGTGTTTACAAAAACCATAATTGTTCACATTTTATCTTAAAATATAATTCTCATTAGATTTTGAAAGCAAAGAATATATTGTTTTATAATCTTTATATAGTTTTATTGTGTTAGTATTCATGAAATCTTGGACAAATATTTTTTCGTTCTTTGCCTGTTCTATTATTTTGTTAAAATTTTCAATTGTTAAATCAGGGTGCGTTGTAATTCTAAACTCGTGAGGTATTTTTGTTTCTTTTAATATTTCAAATGATTCTTTTATGTTTTCAAAAGGAACTTTTGTGTAATTACTATAATTTTCAAAAACATCCTTTAAATCCATTGCAACATAATCTACTAAGTTGTTATCAATAATTTCTTTTAAAATCAAAGGATTAGAGCCGTTAGTGTCTAATTTAACTAAAAAACCCTTCTCTTTTATTTTTTTAATAAATTCAATTAAATCTTTACCAAAAATTGTTGGTTCTCCGCCGGTAATAACAACGGCGTCAAGAAGTCCTTTTCGTTTGTCCAAGAAATCGTGTGTTTCTTGTTCTTCTAAATCTGGTTTTGAATCTAATAGTTCAGGAATAACTAATTGTTTATTATAACAAAAACCGCAAAAAAAATTACAACCTTTAAGAAAAATAACACACGAAAGTTTATTCGGATAATCAATAGTACTAAACTTTTCAATTGCGCCAATTCTTAAAGACATAAAACATTTTTCCTTTTATTTATTTTCAGGAACAGAAAATAATTTTCTATCATGAAATTCTGCTTGCTTTCCATAATTCCAAGCATCTATTCTTCTAACATATCCTACAACTCTAGAATATATTTCGCATTTTTGTCTTTTATTATTTAATTCTTCATCCATTCTCTAATTCCCCCTTTTTTATTCTTCTTTATATCCAATCTCTTTATCACACAAAGGACAAAATTCATGTTCTCCAAAAATATAACCGTGTTTTGGACAAACAGAAAATGTTGGTGTAAATGTAAAATAAGGCAGTTTATAATTGTTTGAAATCTTTTGTATCAATAACTTAATTGCTTCTCTTGAAGGTTTGTGTTCTCCAATAAAAATATGAATAACAGTTCCTCCTGTATATTTACATTGTAACTCGTCTTGTAATTCTAAAACCTCAAAAATATCGCTCGTATAGTTTACAGGCAACTGTGTTGAATTTGTATAGTATGGTTGTGCTCCATTATTCTTAAATTTGTCTTCATTAGCAACAATAATAGAAGGATATTTTTGTTTATCGTAGCTTGCAAATCTATAAGTGGTTCCTTCTCCTGGTGTTGCTTCAAGATTGTAAAGTGCTCCAGTCTCTTCTTGGTATTTTTGAATTCTTTCTCTCATAAAATCCATTACTTTGTTTGCAAAAGCTTTTCCTTTTTCAGTATATATTCCTTCACCAAAAAAATTAATTGCAGATTCATTCATTCCAAGTAAACCAATTGTAGAAAAATGATTCTTCCAATAAGTTCCAAATCTTTCTTTTATACTCTTTAAATTAAATTTAGAATAAGGATATAATCCATCATCTGTATATTTCTCAACAATTTTTCTTTTGATGTCTAAAGATTTTTTAGCTAAATCCATTAAATGCCCTAAAGTCTCGAAATATTCTTCTTCTGTTTTGGAAAGATAACCAATCTGTGCAAGATTAATAGTTACAACCCCAATTGAACCAGTTAAAGGATTAGAACCAAATAGTCCGCCACCTCTTTTTTGTAACTCTCTATTATCTAATCTAAGTCTACAACACATGCTTCTAGCATCTTCTGGTTTCATGTCAGAATTAACAAAATTTGCAAAGTAAGGTGTTCCATATTTTATAGTTAAATCAATTAATTTATCTGCTAGAGGGGTGTCCCATTTGAAATCTTTAGTAACATTAATTGTAGGTATTGGAAAAGAAAACATGTTTCCAATAGCGTCTCCTTCTAACATTACATCAAGTAAAGCCATATTAAAAATATCCATTTCTTCTTGGAATTCTCCATAAGTTTTATCTTGTGGCTTTCCTCCAATAATAACTGGTGTATCTTTAAATGTAGAAGGAATTGTTAAATCTAAAGTGATATTCGAAAATGGTGTGTTACCTGTAATAAATACTTTACCATTTCTTTTAGCAATTACTGTTTCGTTATCTGTGTTTGGACACCAGATTATTCCTTTATAATCGACTTCTTTAATTTGAGTTATTGTAGTGTCTTTATGTTGTATAATTCTTAAAACAAATATTGGTTTAGTGCCAATTGTAGGTTTTCTTACAAGGGTAGTAAACCCATAACCAGCAAGAACGCACATATGCTGTAAGCCATAAAGAATCTCAATAGATGTTGTTGAAATCTTAAATTCATCAGTTCCATCGCCTTTATTATAAGTTTCTAAAAATAATTTAGCTTGTTTTGAACTTGCTTTAAATAATTCAACTGGAATAAATTTAATATTGCTCTCATCGTTAAACCAAGAATGAATTGTTCTTGAACCTTCGGTATTTATTTTAATTTGATTTACTGGTTGACCTAACCCAACGTGTTTACTTTCCCAATATTTAAGTTTAAAATGCTCTAATAAAGATTTTATTTCTTTATATTCTTTATTATTTTTAATTTCTGATTGGTATATTTTTATGTTTCTTGAATTTTTATTTTTATGATAAGGCTGTTCTGAACTTCCTTCTGCAATAATCCAAGCAACTAATTTAATTTTTTCATCACTCCAATTTATTTCTTTGTAATTAGAATCTGCAGCAATTGGAATAACTATATCTGATTTATATTCTTTAACTTTTTCAATTTCTTCTAAAACAAATTTATTCTTTGTGTTAAATATTTGTCTAACTACTCTGTGCTTAGGAGAAATTAATTGATCTTGTATTCTATTCTTTAAATTATACATCTTTCCTTTATATTCTTTTACAAATAATTTTTTTATAGGCAAGTCTTCTATTTTACCTGTACTAATATTAAATGTTTTAATTATATCTCCGACCTTTAAATCAGTGTGTGTAAGCCATCCATTTTCAGTTAAAATTTCTGTATCTTCTGACATACACTGAAATCCAGTTCTAGTAGGCACATTCATATTATATATAAATTTCTCTAGAGAGGCTCTAACTTCTTTGTAATTAAGATTATCGTACCTTATAAATGGGGCAAGGAGTGTATCAAAATTACTAAAAGCTTGAGCACCTGCTGATTCGCCTTGAAGAGTATATATAAAATTAACAATTTGTCCTAAAGCTGTATCTAAATGCTTTGCTGGAGATGCTACAACTTTACCAGGAGAACCTTTAAAACCAGTCTGTAAAACTGATTGAAGATCCCAACCAACACAATATGATCCAAGTGTATTAAGATCATGAACATGTAATTGTCTTTTTTCATGTGCTTCTTTAATTTCAGAAGGGTATATCTTTTTAATCCAATAATCTGATATGATTTTAGTTGATAAATAATTATTTAATCCTTGCAAAGAATAATCCATGTTACTATTTTCTTTAACTTGCCAATCTGAGATGTTAATGTAACTCTCAACAGCGTTAGTGCTATCTATTAATTTTGATATATTTCTAAAATCATCATGTTGTTTTCTATAAATTACATATGCTTTAACTAATTTAGTTAATCCTTCTTTAATTAATATATCTTCAATAGTGTCTTGAATCTCATCAATTGTTGGACACTTTTTTTTATCAAAAAACTCCTCTGTTAACTTAACATCAATTTTCTTAGTTAAATAATCTGCCAAATCAATATCTGGATTTTCAATAGCATCAAGTGCTTTAAGAATAGCTAATTTTATTTTGTAAATATTGTAATCAAGCTTTTCTTCTTTTCTGTTTAGTATTTGTTTTGTTGCCATTGATAAACCCTTTTACAAATTTTCTTTTTAAAAAAAGTAATAGTAATAAAGGTCATTATGTTTATAAAGGCTATCGGTTTTGTCCCTTAGATAGCTTATATTCTTATTTCACAGACAATATACTCATAACTCGGTTTAGAATATAAAGCAAATAAAAGGATATATTTTATATTATAAAGTTATACATAAGTGTTGTTTCGGCATAATCTACCCTCTTTTTAATAACTTCTTTCATTTTTTATAATATGGTAATTGAAAAAAACAAAGAGCTTCTTAAAAAGTTTGAAAACGAACTAAATATTGTAGGATATAGTTCAAAAACAATTGAAACTTATCTAATTTATTTAAACATGTTTTCTGAATTTATAAAAAAGGATTTAAAAGAGATCAATTCAGACGATATTGTTTCCTTTCTATCTTATTTAAAACAAGAAAAAAAATCAGGTTCTGCAACAATGAATCTTGTACTTTCTGCAATTAAACATTTTTATAAAGAATTTCTTAAACAAAATTTAATAATAGATATTAAACTACCAAAAAAAGCTAATAAAATTCCAATAATTTTAACTTCTAAAGAAATTATTGATTTAATAGAAAATACATCTAACTATAGAAATAAATTAATTATAGAATTTATGTTTTCAACAGGGGTTAGAGTTTCTGAGTGTGTTAATATGAAGATTAATGATCTTAATTTTGATGAGTTTACAGGTAATGTACTTGCAGGGAAAGGAAATAAAGATAGAATAATTATACTTTCTAAAAAATGGGTTGCTGATTATAAAAAATATTTAGAAGAAAGAGATAAAAAAGTTAAATCAGAATATTTATTTTGTTCAGATAGTGGAAATGCTTTATCAGTTGATACAATTCAAAAATTTCTAAAGATATCTGCAACTAAAGCAGGAATTAATAAAAAGATTAGTCCACATAAGCTAAGGCATTCTTTTGCTACAAGTTTACTTGAAAATGATGTAAATATTAGGTATATACAACAGCTTTTAGGGCATGCTAACCTTAATACTACTCAAATATACACTAAAGTTAATACAAATAAGCTAAAAGAAATAACAAATCCTTTAGATAATATGAAAAAATAGTAATTTATACCCACACACTTCCTGTATTCACTATTTTTTGGTTTAAATAATTAACTTTATTTATTTTTAAATTTAATAATCTAAATAGAAATATATATAAACTCTTTGTATAACCTTTTAGTATACTTAAATAATATTTAATATATGTGGAGGAAAGATTAAACATGACAATGAGAATATCAAAACTTTTCGGTATGGATTTATACGAAACAAATGCTACTTATAGAGGTAAGGTTTATGATTTAGTTGTTAATTTAGAAGCAGGTATAATTGAAACAATTACAACTCAACCATTAAAAGTAAACTCTAAAAAAGAAGCTAAAAAGATAATGACAGAACATAGTATACCTTATAAGAAGGTTATATCTGTTGATGATATTA
>CAYWUF010000014.1:0-11372 GCA_964461425.1 uncultured archaeon
ATTACTGGAAGAAATGCAAGCTTTGGAACAGAGTTTGATCACAATTCTGTTTTTAATGTAAATAATTTTTTTACAAATGATGCAAAGATTGATATTGATATTTTAGAAATTAGTACATACGCTCCTTATTCTAAAGACATCTTAGCCTATTATGCAGACTCAAATGTGTTTATTGAAGTTTTAACAAACGATACAGATAATGAAAATAATATTTATATTGGAGATAACGCTATTAATTTTAGAATAAGAAACAATGTGGGGCAAGCAATTTCAGGAATTGCAGTCTTTTATCGTTTGCCTGGATTTAACCCTGAAATAAGTTTAGGAGAAACAAATGAAAACGGATATTTAAATGATCAAAATATTTCTATTTTAGAAACTCAAATTGGGCAAAATATTAAATTTAGATTTGAATTTCCAATAAATTTTGGTTTCTTAAATAATTCAGTTGTTATTAATAGACAAATAATGTCTGGATATAAACTAACACACCCTAACGGACAAACAATTAATACATTTAATCCTATTGTTTATTCTGTTGGAAGATATATATATAATGGAAATACAGAAATAACTTCTGATTATAAAGATTATCTTATTGTTAGAAAAAGCGCAAAGACACCAATGATTTCAAACATTAATTTGTGGGAAAGCCCAGGGTTTATTAATATTGAAGATACAAACAATTATCTTGTTGAAGAGAACGATTTTCCTACGAATCTTTTAGATACCAATAAGTTAATTAAGACAAAGATATATGTTAATTCAATTCCTAGTAATCAAACAACAGTTGTTGGAGGATATAATAACATTCTAGAAATTGGTTCTTTTGATAATCAATCTATTGTTATAGATTTAAGTGCAGATGCAAGATTACAAAAATTATTTGACACTAACATTTCTACAAATTTAACAGGAGTTACTAAACCAGGAAAAAAACTAGAATCTAATAAAATATTAGTTGAATTGATTAAATCAAAATCTACAAGTGTTAATTTTAACTATACAATTTCAAATCAATCTTTGATTCCAATCACTGTAGATATTAATTCCATAAAAGATTCTGCACTAGACGGTGTTGATATTACAATTACTCCTCAAAATTACACCATTCCTGCAAATCAATCAAAATCTTTTAATATTAAATTAGAATTACAATCTAATGTTGCTACAAATTTAGAAAAGCCAGCAAAGATATTTTTTAATTATACAATAAATAACATTTCTTTTACTAAAGAACAAGAACTATTAGTTAGTGTTTATGATTCAACAGATATTTATTCAATAGTAAAAACAAGCCCTTCAAATCAAACTGAAAATTGGTCACAAAATCTTACTTGTTCTTCACAGGATTGTTCAACACAGATTATTGCAAATTTAAAAAACAAAACAAAAACTTATGATTTCAGTGTTTCTAATATTAGATTTACAGATTCAGATCAAAATTTTATATTAAATACAAATCCAGAAACTGAATTTAATCTAAATGCAAATCAACAAAGAACAATGACTTTAATCATTGATGGAAACTATACAAAATTAAAAGGAAATAATCAAATTTATCAGAACCAAATATTTTCAAAAAATAAAAAATTGAATTTTATATTTGATTTAAATGGGGTTTCTCAACAAAATGTTGATAAGAATATTAATTTAAATTTAAGAATTACTTTAATTACTCAAAATATACAACAATTATTAGAAGAACAAGGACTTTATGGTAACCTTTGTTTAGGTTTTGGAAGTTCAGGAACTGGGCCAACAGGAAATAATTTTAACATAATTGGAACTTGTGATTTATCTGAATTTGATTCTTGTAAGAGAGGTGTTGATCAAAAGCCAAAGATTGAATATGTTTGGAACGGATCTACAAATTGTGTAGATAATTTAGAAGAAGGATATGATACTAATAAAACCCATTGTGATTCTTTACAAATGTTTTTTAATATTTTTAATAACATTACTCTTAATTTGCAGGATTTAAAAGCAGGCAATAAATATATTTATTTAATGTATGATGGAGTTTCAGAAGATTTGTTAAATGACATTATAAATTTTAATGAATTTTTCTCAGGTTCTGGAATGAATGCTTGGAATAACACAATCACTGATGCAAATATTACTGCAGGACAATTTACAATTTCAAGAACTGAGTTAGTTAATGGAATACAAACGCCAACAAGAAAACCAGGAAAATATAGAATAAAAATTAATTCTGAATTTAGTACAGAATATTCTTCACCATTAGATATTTCTTTAGAGCTTGTCAGAGAACAACCTTACTCTATGAGAAATTTATTATATTATATTCCAATAAATGGAACTTTAGGAATTGATTTAACTAATAAAAGAACACACAGACACGGTTATGGTGCTTCTATTGTAACAGATAGTAATTTGTCAATTATTGAAGGAGTTAATTTATATAAAAACTCTGATGGAAATGAAAGTATTGTTAGAATCATTGCAAATAACAACAATGTAATTAATAATCAAAGTCAAACAGGATTAAGAAACACAATTAATTCAGACGGAAAATTATTAGAAATTTATTTAGATGCTATTTCAGAAAATGGAATAGATTTAACTCTTAATTATTCTCCATCTTATCCTATTCCATTATATGCAAAAATAGTTAATAGTAATTACAATGGTTTTGACTATGTTTTAAAGAATAATAATTTAACTTATGATTTAAAATTAAGTTCTTTTATTAAATGGGTTGATTATAATTCAGAATCAAAAATATTTAAAGACACGACTTTTATAGACGGCTCAGGAAATTATTTTAAATCTCAAATAACTCCTGAAACTTTTATTACAAACTATGGTACTAACAATTCTAAAAAATTATTAAAAACAATATTATATTGGCCTATGTCTGAAACTAATTTGAATAATTTAAAGATTAGTTTAATTGATTTAAATAATAGTTTAGAAACAAAAATATATACTAGTACTAATTTAGATCAAAATGGTTCAATGCAAGGAACTGATTCATTTAATAGTATTAGAACGTATTTAAACTCTCCAATAAATTCTTACTCTAGTATATTTGAATTAATTTATGATGATAATAGTCAAGCATGTATGGAAAGCGGATTAACTTCTGTAGTAGTAAAATGGGATAAAAAAGAGATTGATTTTTCAGAAGAACAAATTGAAAAAATGATTACAGATTTTGAATATTTACAAGAAGTTTCAATAGATCAAGAAGAGACCATTGAAGGGGATGGTGCAGACCAATGAATTCAATAATTTTAAATTTTTTTGCAGATATGGGTTTTATTTTAAAAGTCGCGTTTATTGTTTTTTTAGTGGTTTTTGTTAAACAAAGAATTACTAAAAATTGGCTTGCTATTACTGCAATTGTTATATCTTCTGTAATTTTAATATTTTTCTATTGGCATCTTATAGGGTCAATTTATGTTTTATATGTTTTGATAACTATAGGTATTGGAGGAGTGTTAGTTGATACTTTCTTTGTAACTATGGGTGAAGCAAAAGGCGAAGGTCATGGAGCGCCAGACCCTCAGCAAATGCTTGGTAGACAGGAATATCAAAATTACGAACAAAATCCTTATCAAAATAATACTCAAGAAAGAGAACAAGATGTTGATTGGGCACAAATTTCTGCTCAAAGAAAAGCAATGTTAAGAAAAGTTGGTGGTAGAAGATGAATAATAAAGGATTTTTAAATTATATTCCTTTTCTTAAAGGTGCTTCTTTAATTTGGAAAGTTTTAATTGTATTATTGATTGTAATATTGTTAATTCCTATTTTGATATCCATATTTCCAATAGCTAAATACATAATTATGGTTATTATAGCATTTGTAATATATGGAATGGTTGCTGAGGCTTTTGGTAATAGTATTGTAACTTTTTTAGTTGTTGGTTTATTATTATATTTTATATTATGGAAATATTTTTATGTTTCAACAGCATTATTTTTATTATATTTCTTTTTGGTATACGGATTTATGTCTGTATTTATCTGGGGTACTGCAAGATTTGGAAAGTAATTATTTTAAAATCATTTAGATTCATAAATTTATATTGGATCTATAGTGTAGCCTGGACAGCACACAAGCTTGCGGAGCTTGTAACTTGGGTTCAAATCCCAATAGATTCATAAGGGGATATTTATGCATTGGAAAAGAACAACATTTGTTATATTAATATTAGGAGCTTTATTTTTTGTAGTTTGGGACTGGGTGTCTTGTCAAGGCATGTGCGGTGCTGCTCAACAGCAAGCTTCGTTGTATATCTTTTTATTAATCTTTGGCTTTACTGTTATTTTTTTGTATTATACACTTAAACTTTGGGCAGGTTATAAAAAGAAATTTATTGAAAAAAAATAGTTTTTTAAGAAATATTTTTTTAAATTATTCAAAAAAACAAATTTAGAAAAACCAGGGGAAATAGCAGTTTTAAAGGCAATAACAATGATATATTTAAAAACTGTTAGTATCCAATAATTATATTCTTTTATTACATAAAAGGGGGTAAATAAATATGAATAAACAGACTTTAATAGAAGAAATTTCAAAAAAATCAGAATTATCAAAATCTAAGATTGAGGAAACATTAAACCTTACTCTTGAAAGTATAAAAATCGTTGTTAAGAAACACGGTAAATTACAATTAGTTGGTTTTGGTACTTTTGCTGTAAAGAAAAGAGCTGCTAGAAAAGGAATTAATCCACAAACAGGAAAAGCTATACAAATTAAAGCAAGTAAAACTGTTGGATACAAAGTAAGTAAAGAATTCAAAAGCAGATTATAAGTTTAAAAGTTTTCTTTTAAACTTTTTTTCTATTTTTTATTATATTAATTCTATTTTTTCAAATTAATTTTTCCCAGAAACTCTTTTTAAATGTTTTTAATATTAATATATTTATAACTATAAAAATATGATGAACTATGAACAAGATATGTAAGATAGACGACTGTGGGAGGATAGTTCTTCCTAAGTTTGCTGATGCAAACAACTATAGCGTAAGCTATGACCTTAATTCTGCATTAGTTATCCTTGAAAGTACAAAATCTTGTTGGCATCATTACTAAAACGGTTTCTAAAGATAAGAAGAATAGAATACTAATACCTTCTGACATCAGACGGTCCATTGGATTTTCAGACTTTGTTAATCTAGACTTTAAAGGAGGTAAGATAATCATCTCTAGGTCTTGAAAACACAAATCTAGAGATCTTTGTGGTCTATGTGGTGCAGTGGTTAGCATATAAGCCTGTGGAGCTTATGACCTGAGTTCAAATCCCGGCATAGACCTTTTAAATAGTTTCTATGTTTAAATTATATATAAAATGTGAAAAAATATGGCGAAATTAACACTAGAACCACCAAGAGGAACAAGGGATTTCCCACCTGCTGAAAAGATTGTAAGGGATAAAGTAATCTCAGATATTAAAGAAATATTTGAAATTTATGGTTATTCTCCTTTGGAAACACCAACCTTTGAAAAGCTTGAAATTTTAGAAGCAAAGTTTGGAGCTGGAGAAAACTCAGATGCAGTTTCTGAAATCTATAGATTTAAAGATCAAGGAAATAGAGATTTGGGTTTAAGATATGAATTTACTTTTGCGCTTGCACGATTTGTTGGACAAAACCCTCAACTTAAAACTCCTTTTAAAAGATACCAAATCGGTCCAGTCTTTAGAGACGGTCCAATCAAAGCTGGAAGATATAGAGAATTCTATCAATGTGATATTGATGTTGTTGGTTCTAAGTTTGGAATAATTGATGCTGAAGTGTTGGCTGTTGTTAGAGATGTGTTTAAGAAATTAGATTTAGATGTAGTTATTGAAGTAAATGATAGAAAACTATTAAACGAAATAATTCTTTTCTGCGGAATAGAAGAAAAACAAGCAACAGATGTTATTGTTGCGATTGATAAACTTAAAAAGATTGGAATATCTGGAATAAAAAAAGAACTTCTAGAGAGAGGTATCTCAGAGAAAGACACTAACAAACTTTTAGATCTCTTAACAAAGATTGAGAAAGGAAGTAATAGCGAAAAACTAAATCAGTTAGAAAAGTTACTAGGAAAAACAGAAGGAATAGAGGAATTAAAAGAGCTTTTTAAAAACTTAGAAACATTCAAAGTAGAAATTGATTTCAATCCAACTCTTGCAAGAGGTCTTGGGTACTATACAGGACCAATCTACGAAGTATTCTTAACTGATGAAAAAATAATGAGTGGTTCTTTAGCAGGCGGAGGCAGATGGGATAAGATGATTGGAAAGTACATAGGTAATGAAAACCAAAATATCCCAGCAGTAGGCCTTGCCTTTGGAATAGAACCAATCATGGAAATAATAAAAGCAAGAGATGGTTTAAAGAGGCAAACAGTTGCTAATCTTCTAATCATTCCAATTGGGAAGACAACAGAAGAGGCAATCAAGATTACTCAAGAGTTAAGAAGCAAAGGAATAAAAGCAATTGTTGATCTTGCAGGAAAGGGAGTTTCAAAAAACATTGAGTATGCAGATAAGTTAGGCATTCCTTTTGTAGGTTTTTTAGGAGAAGACGAAATCAAGCAAAATAAAATCAAGATAAGAGACATGACTTCTGGAAAAGAAGAACTAATGGATATTGATAAGGTTAAGATGTAGCCAAATAAAATTCTTTTTCTGTAAATGTAGTCACCTAATACGTGGACCTTAATTTTTAAATATGTGCTCCCTAAGTAATCTATTTTTAAATGTGTGCCCCCTAAAATATATATGAGCTATATTGAAGAAAAAAAGATAAATGGTAAAACCTATTTATATCTCTCAAAAACAGTAAGAGTCTCAAAAAACAAGTATAAAAAAATAAGACAATATATTGGTAATAATTTATCAGATATTTCAGAAATTGAATATAAATTAAATAAGAAAATTCCAGTTAGTCCAATACTAAAAACTAAGCAAACTAAATTATTAGAACTAATAAAAAATAATTATTTAAAGAAATCCAATAGCAAGATCGTTGCAAATATTCTAAAGACGGAAAAATACAGATTGTATAAGTTTATTTATAATACTAATAATATAGAAGGAAATCCATTATCATTTGAAGACACAAAAGGGATATTAGAAAAATTAAAGAAAACAGATAAGAAAAGAAAAAGAGATGAGCAAGAAGTAGTAAACATGAAATATTGTTTAGATTATATAATTCAAACCAAAGACGAACTCACTTTAGAGTTTATTCTTAATTTACATAAAATGGAAATGGATAATGTACATAAAGAAGCAGGACAATTAAGAAATAAACAAAATATAATTAATAATTATTTGCCTCCAAAGCCAGAAGAAGTTCCAAAAAAGATGAAAGAATTAGTGGAATGGTATGATAAAGTAAAAGCAAAATTACATCCTTTTGAGTTAGCAGGTCTTATGCACTATAAGTTTGTTAAAATTCATCCGTTTATGGATGGAAATGGAAGAATGTCTAGACTATTAATGAATTATATTTTAATAAAGAATAACTACCCATTACTAAATATAAACACAACAGACAAAATAAAATACTATTATGTATTAATGGAACAAAAAGAAAAGGTTGGTCAAAGAAAGTTTTTAAATTATCTTTTAGAAGCATATGTTGATGAATATTATGACTAAATAGAACAATTTTAAAATAAATTCTTTCTATATTATATATAATATTTAAAAAAGAATTATTATGATTACAACAATTGAATTAAAGCAGAAATATTTAGATTTTTTCAAAAGTAAAGACCATAAGATAATTGAACAAGCTTCATTAATTCCAGAGAACGATAACACAGTTCTTTTCACAACCGCAGGAATGCATCCGTTAGTTCCTTTCCTTTTAGGTCAACCACATCCACAAGGTAAAAGACTTGCAGATTATCAAATGTGTATAAGAACAACAGATATTGATGAAGTTGGTGACTCCACACATTTCTCAATGTTTGAAATGCTTGGTAATTGGTCTTTAGGGGATTACTTCAAGAAAGAATCAATTGCTTATTCTTATGAGTTTTTAACAAGTAAAGAGTGGTTAGGTCTTGACAAGAACAGAATTGCAGTAACTGTTTTTTCAGGAAATAAAGACATCCCAAAAGATCAAGAATCAATTGATTGTTGGTTAGAACAAGGTTTACCAATTGAAAGAATTGCAGCTATTGAAGATAACTGGTGGGGACCAGCAGGGACTTCTGGGCCTTGTGGACCAGACACAGAAATATTCTATTGGAAAGATAATTCTAAACCTGCTCCAAAAGTATTTGACCCAAATGACGAAAATTGGGTAGAAATCTGGAATAATGTTTTAATGGAATATAATAAAACTAAAGACGGAAAATTTGAACCATTAAAGCAAAGAAACATTGATACAGGTCTTGGGACAGAAAGAGTAACAATGATTCTAAATGGTTTAGATGATGCTTTTAAAGTTGGAAAGATAAAAGAGATTTATGATTTTGTTTCAACTCTTGGAACAGATAAAACAAATACAAAAGCAATTAAGATAATTACAGATCACTTAAGAGTATCAACTTTTATTTTAGGAGATTCAAGAGCAGTTGTTCCAAGTAACACAGATCAAGGGTATATCTTAAGAAGATTTATAAGAAGAGCAATTAAGTTTGGTAAACAAATTGGAATAGAAGGGAATTTTTGTTCAAAGGTTTCTGAAAAAATTATTAGTCTTTACAAGGATGAATATACACAGTTAGAAATAAAAAAACAATTTATAATTCAAGAACTAGAGAAAGAAGAAAATAAATTTTCAACAGCTTTAACAAATGGATTAAAAGAACTTAACAAGTTTATAGAAAAATCAAATAATATTTCCGGAAGAGAAGCATTTCTTCTCTATCAGTCCTATGGTTTTCCAATAGAGATGATTGAAGAAATTGCAAAAGAAAAGCAAATCGCTGTCGACATTGAAGGATTTAAAGAAGAAGAAAAGAAACATCAAGAACTTTCACGAGTTGGCGCTGAACAAAAATTTAAAGGTGGGCTAGCAGAACACACCGACATTACAAGGAAGTATCACACTGCAACTCATCTTCTTAACCAAGCTTTAAGAAACATAATTTCTAAAGACATAAGACAGAAAGGAAGTAACATAACTGCAGAAAGACTAAGATTTGATTTTAATTTTGATAGAAAGTTAACTGAAGAAGAAATAAAGGTAATTGAGGATGAAGTAAACAATGTAATCTCACAAGCTTTACCAGTAATTAAAGAATCAATGTCTTTTGAAGATGCTAGAAATTGTGGAGCACAAGCAGAGTTTGGAACAAAGTATCCAGAGACTGTTTTTGTTTATACCGTTGAAGATTACAGTAAAGAAATTTGTATGGGTCCTCATGTTGAAAACACAAAAGAGCTTGGCCACTTCAAAATCGTAAAAGAAGAAAGTGTAGCCGCAGGAATAAGAAGAATAAAAGCAATTTTAGAATAAATATGAATAAAAAACAATTTTATTTTTTTCTTTTTATAATTTTATTATTTTTCTTTTTCTTTTTGCTAGTAATTTTTCTAGAATCTCAATCTTTTAATTTTAATCAATTCCCAACCTCTGAAGAAAACACACTAAATCTCGGACAATCTGACGAAACTATTCGCCCACAAGTTATTTTTTGTCCAGAAGACGATTGTAAAGAAATTATTGTTTCGTTAATCCAAGATACAAACAAAAAAATCGATTGTGCAGTTTATGATATAACTTCAAAAGAGATATCAACTGCTTTAATAAATAAAAGATTAGAAGGAGTAAATATAAGGGTAGTTACAGACCTTGGAAGAAGTTCAACAAAAACCTCACAAGTCGGGATATTAAAAGAGTCAGGAGTTTCTGTTTTAGTTTCTCCAACAGAGAACAGTTACATGCATAACAAGTTTTGTGTTTTTGACGGAAATGTTGTTTTTATAGGGTCAACAAATTTTACGGATAATAGTTTTGAGAGCTATAACAATATTTTAGTTTTTAATAATAAAGAAATATCTAATTTATTAACCTATAAACTAGATTCTTTTTATTTTGGACAATTCTCAAAAGATTCTTCTTTCTTTGGCAAAGACTTTGGATCGCTTGAAATTTATTTTTGTCCAACAGATAACTGCATAAAAGAAGTTCAAGAAGAATTAGATTTAGCCACAGAGTCAATAGAATGTATGATGTATAGTTTTACTCTAACAGAATTTGCAGACTCAATAATTCAGTCCAAAGAAAAAGGAATAGAAACAAAAGTTATTCTTGAAAATCAACAAATAACTCAATATTCAGAATATCAAAGATTAAAAAATGAAGGAGTAGATGTAATTCTTGATAATCAAAAAGAACTAATGCACAATAAATATTGCGTAATTGATGAACATACAGTTTTAACCGGTTCAATGAATTTTTCTTTTAATGGAACAAACAATAATGACGAGATTGTAGTGATAATTCACAGTTCAGAAGTTGCAAGAAATTACAAAGAAAATTTTTATAGTTACTGGAATGTTTGGAAAAGCCTCGCAAATTAAAATAGTTTTCTTTTTAAATATTATCTATAATATATTATATATAATTTAATCGGTTTTAGGGGGCTGTAGTGTAGCTTGGTCATCATGAGAGCTTTGGGAGCTTTCGACCCCAGTTCAAATCTGGGCAGCCTCACTTTTTAAATTTAAGGTGTTTTTGAGAAATGTTAAAAAAAGCAAATAGGGTAATAAGTTTTAAATCTTCTCAAAGAATTCCTAAAAATAAAAGAACTTCTTCTAAATCAGAACAATTAGAAATTGATTTTGGTGATCTTTTTAAATCAAAAAAATTAGTAATAAATAAAAAAAAACCAGCAGTTGTTTGTTCGGAATTAATTACTAATTATTTACAATCTTATGATAAAATTGATATTTTAAATAAATTTTTATTAATAGAGATTAATTCTGCAAGAAAAAATAGAAAATTAGGCAAATTAAAAATTTTAGCAGAAACAATCGAAGATATTAGAATAATTAAAGAAAAAAAAGAACAAATAATATGGGCTGAAAAACAACAAAAAAGACATTTTCAAGATCGAGAATTAACAAGAGAATTAAATGAAGATATTTCTAGATATAAAGATGATATTTCTAGATTAGAAAAAAGAATTGCAAAATCCATTTCTTTAATATTAAAATCAAGTTATCCAAAAAATTTTGAAGCAAATAATATTGAATCAATAATTCTTAGAAATTATCACTTAAATAACAACAATATATTATTTAAAAAATATAATATTATTTCCGAATAATTGATTTTTTAATAATTAATAGGTTTATAAATTATTTCTCTAGTATATATATAAATTAACGTGATAAAATATGGCATCAAGTAAAGAATATGAAATTGAAGACTTTAATGAGTGG
>CAYWUF010000015.1:0-10646 GCA_964461425.1 uncultured archaeon
TGTAAAGCAAAACACTATTTTGTAATACCAAAGAAAATGAAGAAAACTGAGTTTACTGCTTAGATTTCTTTTTTTTCTTTAATCTTTTTAAATTCATCTATTATATATATATAGTATGGAAATTGATACAATCTACAAATTTGTTGCAACAACCTTTGCAATTGCTTATTTTATTGGATTAATTACTGGAATAGTTGCTGTTGCTATAGGAACCACAAATATAGAAGAAGCAGATCTTACTAAGTCTTTTTATCTTACTGGTCCTATTAATTTTAAATTATTATTTAATGAAACAATAGATACTTCATTAAAATTAACAGCACTTCCTTTTTCCTATCTTATTGTTGCAATCAATAATGGATTTAGTCACGCTATACACATATTGTCTCCCTTCTTAGGTCAAATAAAACTAGCTGTATTATTGATTCCTGAAATTTTCTATTTTATAGCATTTATTTTAGTTTCTACTGTAGGGTTAAAACTTATCGCAACAATAATATTACTTATTGTAAATAAATGGTTACTAAAGGAGAAAAAAATAAAAACAAAATTAATAATTTTAAAGAAACAAGACATCTTTTTTATATATATGGCATTAATTGCTATAGTTATTGGAACAGCAATACAAATCTATCTCTCTAAAGTCTTTTTTATTTTCTTAATTAATTTTCAATTAATCACATATATTTTAATTATTTTAATTTATGTTACAATTGTTTCTTTATCTTTATATGTTCTTTATAATATAATTAAATCAGTTTTGAAAAGTGAAAAAATATGAGTATTGGTCTTGACACAGAAGATATTGTTGTTGGTAGAATTGCAAGCCACATAAAAAAATACGGAAAGAAAGCAACAGGCTATATTGGTAAAGTTGTAGCTTCAGGCGGAGACGATCCAGTTCTTGGAAAGAAAGTGTTAATGGATGTTTCAAGATCACATGTTGCAATTGTTTGCGGAAAAAGAGGCGGGGGCAAGTGCCTGACAGGAGATACTTTAATCACTCTTGAAGACGGCAGAGAAATACCAATTAAAGATTTAGAAAAGGAAACTAAAAAGATTTTTTCATTAAATGATAATCAAAAAATTGAAATAACTAAGAAAGGACAATTTTATAAAAGACAAATAAACAAAACTCTAGAAATAACTCTAAGAAGCGGAAAAAAAATTGAACTAACTCCTGAGCACCCACTACTAACAATAGAAGGATGGAAAGAAGCAAAAGACCTTAAAAAAAAAGGCAGAATTGCAACTCCAAGAATTATTCCTAAATTTGGAAATACAAAAATGCCTGTGTGGGAAATAAAAATACTTGCATATCTTATTGCCGAAGGACATTTAGGTAATGGTTTTATTTTATTCTGTAATAAAGATGAAAAAATAATTTCAGAATTTAAAAATGCAATTTATTCTTTTGACAAAGGATTAAAAATAATGCCTCATGGACATACAACTTTAAGAATTTCTAAAATAGAAACAGGAAGAGAAAAAAATAGTTTAAGAAAGTATCTTGACAAAATCAGATTATATAATGTTAAATCAGAAACTAAATTCATTCCAGAAAATATATTTCAATTACCTAAAGAACAATTATCTGTATTTCTAAACAGATTATTTTCTTGTGATGGAACAATCTATTTTGATACTAATAAAAAAGAATACAACATCTCTTATTCTTCGTCATCTTCTAAACTAATAGCTCAAGTACAAAGTTTACTTTTAAGATTTGGATTACTTTCAATTATTAGAACAAAGAAAACAAAAAAGTTACCAAATTATGAACTGAAAATTTTATCTTCTCAAAATTTAGAATTTATACAAAATATAGGATTTTTCGGAAAGAAAGAAGAAATACAAAAAAAAGTTATACAAAAGTCAAGCAATCCAAATGTTGACACAATACCTAAAGAAATATGGAATATTTATAGACCAAAAAACTGGTCAACAGTCGGTAAAGTCTTAGGATACAAACTTCCAAAATCTCTAAGATCTTCAATCAACTACTCTCCGTCAAGAGAAAAACTATTAAAGATTGCAATCTCTGAAAATAACTCAGAGCTTAAAAAAATTGCAACAAGCGATATATTCTGGGATGAAATTAAAGAAATTAAAGAAATAAATAAGAAACAAACAGTCTATGATATAACAGTTCCTAATAACCACAATTTTGTTGCAAATAATATTATTGTTCACAATAGTTACACAATGGCGGTGTTGATAGAAGAATTTGCAAAACAACCATTTGAAATTAAACAAAGACTTTCTGCAATTATTATTGATACTGTTGGAATCTTTTGGACTATGAAATATGCTAACGAAGAACAAAAAGCAGCTTTAGAAAAATGGGGACTTAAACCTGAAGGAATAGAGATTAGAAATCTTGTGCCTTTTGGAAAGAAAGACTTTTATACTCTTAAAAATCTTCCACACGATGGATATTTCTCAATTAAAACTTCACAAATGGATCTAGAAGACTGGCTTGCTGTTTTTAAACTCACCTGGAGAGATCCAGAATCTGCTTTGCTTTCTAGAACTATTGAAAAAATTAAAGAAAAAGTAGGAAGTATGTATGATATTGACGACATTATTAATGAAACAAAAAAAGATCAAGACACAATTAAAGACGTAATTAATTCTCTTAATAACAGACTACTTGTTGCTAAATCATGGGGATTGTTCTCAAAAACAGGAACAACAATGAAAGAGTTTGCAAAGCCAGGAACAATAACTGTGGTTGACACAAGCACTTATAAAGAATCAATAGGAATGGAGTCAATTAAAGAACTAATTGTTGGAATTTTAGGAAAAAGACTATATGAAGAAAGAATGCTTTACAGAAAAGAAGAAGAAATGAGTCTATTGTCTGGTGGGCGTAAAGAGAGCGAGATGCCTATCATTTGGATGATGATTGATGAAGCACACATGTTTATGCCTAGCGATAGACCATCAATTGCGCTTGATGTTTTGTTACAATGGATAAGAGTGGGTAGACAACCAGGGTTATCTCTCCTTCTTGCAACTCAAAGACCAAACAAGCTTCACTCTGAAGCAATCTCTCAATGTGATTTCTTCTTAAGCATGAGAATGACTGCTCAAGAAGATATTAATGCTGTTGCTACAATTAGGCCAAGTTATCTTAATGTTCCAATGGATAAATTTTATGGGCAGATGCCAAAAGATCAAGGATTTGCAATACTTGTTGATGACAATTCAGAAAAAGTAATGTTAATAAAAATTAGACCAAGAACCACCTGGGATGGTGGAAAGACTGCAAATGTCTTTTTAGATTAAAGAAAACTACTCATCAAGTAGTTTTCCATCAAATTCTTTTGCTATAGAATCTGCAAGCTTTATCTTCTTGCTTGGTGCTTCTAAATGTAAGATATTGTCTTTTTCAAAATAGATGACGATCCCTTCAGAAGAAAGTCTAAATTTAAGATTTTGAGACTTTAATACTTCATCAAAAATTAAATCAATGTTACTTGCAGGAAAGATAACATCAATACCTACTTTTTTTCCACCAATGTGTGTTGCTATGTTGTTTAAATCAATTGTTCCAACAACGCTAAATTTTAAATTAAATTCTTCAATATTAAATGAATCAATTATCTTTCTTAAATATTCTTTAGACTTTTTAGAATTTTCAAAAACAATTGTTCTGTAAGTTCTAAATTTCTCTAAAAAGACATTACCTAAATTTATGTCTTTTTCATAATTGTCTATCTCGTCTTTAAGATTACCAATCAATATTTGCATTTTCTTATAAAGAGTTATTAATTCTCTCCTCTTTATCTCTTCTTCAAACATTTGATTAAATAATGGTTCTTTTTCACTTAAATCTTCTAATTGCTTTATATCTTGAGAAACTGCACCAATAATCTCATTCATTGGTTTATATAGTTCCATTACCTTGTTAGTCTTATAAAGCCCTTTATTTAAAGACTCAAATAACTTAGATAATTTAACTTCTGCTTCTGGCATAAAAATACCTCGCTTTTTTTATTAACTATATATCTTATAAGAAGAAACTATATTTAAAGGTATTTTTTGAAAGAAAATTCATAAAAATTTAAGAAATCGGTTGTTTTTGTCCACAAGTATGTTTTTTGCTTTAATTGACTTATCAGTTATCTCAAAACCCATAATGATAATCTCTTCGTCCTTCTTTATCAAATGAGCAGAAGCCCCGTTCATGCAGATAACTCCTGAGTCTTTTTCTCCAGGAATCACATAGGTCTCTAGCCTGTTTCCTGTTGTGTTACTTACAACTAAGACTTTTTGCCCCTCTATTAACTCCACTAAATCCATTAGTGTCTTATCAATTGTAATTGAGCCAACATACTCTAGATTAGCTTCAGTCACTGTTGCTTTATGAATCTTAGAACTTAATATTTCTTTCATAACTGGTTCTTTATCTCCAAATATATGTGATAAGCAGCAATTGCTCCTTGACTTGCTGAAGTTATTACTTGCTTTAGGTCTGTTGAGTTTGTGGCATCTCCTGCTGCATATATTCCTGAAATGTTTGTTCTTTGTTCTTTATCTACGACTATGTAGTTTTGACTATCTAAAGAAATATTTTGCTTCGACAAAAGCTCAGTATTAGGAACAGAACCAACTTCTATGAATAAACCATCAAGGGTTATTTCTTTTTCTGTGTTTGTTTTAATACCTGTTAATTTCTTTTCACCTAATAGCTCTATAACTTCTGTTTTATAAATAATTTCAATCTTAGGATTGTTTGTTACTAGATCGACCCAAGATTTTTCAGCTCTTAGTTCTTCTTTTCTATAGATTAGATAAACTTTATCTGCAATGTCTGCTAAAAGAAGAGCAGAAGTAACAGCGGCATCACTTCCTCCAACAACACCAACAACTTTTCCTTTGTAAAATCCACCATCGCATGTTGCACAATAACTTACTCCTTTACCGGTCAACTCGTCTTCTCTTTCTACTCCTAATTTTCTTCTAGCTCTTCCAATTGCAAGAACAATCTTTTTTGCTTTAATTGTTCGTTGATCAGAATTAACAATAAATAACTTTTCTAGCTTATCAATTGCCATAACCTTTTCAAAATTAACTTCAACACCTAAGACTTGTGCTTGCTCTATTGTTTTTGTTGAAAAATCCATTCCTGAGATTTCTTGAAAACCAGGATAGTTACAAACCTTGTGAGCATAAGAAATTGTTCCTCCAAAAGAATCCGAAAAGACAACTGTTCTTAGCCCATATCTTGCAGCATAAATTGCTGCAGTTAACCCTGCAGGTCCTCCGCCAATGATTGCTATATCGTAAATTGTATCATTCATTTATTCTTCCTCTTGTTAATTAATATATCTTCAAATTTATTATAATCTTAAATATTTAACTTTATTCCTAAAGACTTTTCTGCAGATTATAAACCCTACTTTAAAGTTTCTGGACTTATTTCCATTGTGGGAATTCCATTTTCCTCTAAAGCATACAGAAATTCTCTATAGTTTATTCACGCAATATTTGCACCGCCAGCAATATTAACTTCTTTATTTTTATACCTACTTATAGCTGAATTTAATTTAGAATCACAATTCATTGTTTTCATAAATAAATAATATAAGAAAAATAATATAAAATGAATATTACTTTAAGAAACTAGATCTAAACGCGTTATATTTGTTAATATTTTTCTTTCTTGCTTGTGACGAAATTTCATTTAAAATATCAAATATGTCTTTAGCACTAATATCTCCAAGCTTTTTTGAATTAAAAGATTTGTGTAGCGTTGAATAAAATTCAGAAACATACAGATTATGAATATATTCATAAGCTTTATTTGCTTCAGCCTTTGAATAAATTGCTTTTTTATTTATAACGTCTATTTCCTTACCAAACAATAATTTAAAATTATGCTCCATAATTCCTTGAACCGAACCTTTTCTTGAAACTGCAAGAATCGAATCTAATTTTGCCACCCATTCTTTCAATTGTCTCTTTTTTAAAGAAATTTTTCTATTTCTCTCAACAATTTCTAAATCATAAGTTCTTTTGTCTTTTATGTCTCTTAACTTTCTATCTAATTGGATCTTTCTATCTATTAGTTTTTGTTCATTTGTTTTTGTTGGTTCTTCTTTTAATCTCTTTTTATAAATTTTTAACAATGCTTTATGTTCTTCTTTTGTAAATTCAACTTTTTCATTAAATTTTTTAGTTCCTGGTTTTTGTAATCGCCCAGTTTTAGGATCTCTTTCATATCCTAATTCTTTTGGAATTGCTCTCTTTCCAGTTAGTGCTTTTCTTAAAGCTAAAATTGGTTTAAGTAATGCCATTATTTATTCCCCCTTTCTTGCTTTTTTATTTCAATTAACATTGAGACTTTATGTGTTGAAATTTTTATTGAAACTTCTTTTAGTAATTCATGTGCCTCTAAATAATTAATAGTTTTTAATTTTTCAGGGCCTCTTTTTTTAATAGTTGAATGCAATTCTGTATAATATATAGAATTAAATTTATCTCTTAACTTTTCTTCAAATAAAACGTGGTTTGATTTTAAATGTCTTTTTTTTTCTAAAATTTCTTTTTCAAATAACTTTTTAAATAAAGATTCTTTTATGTCCAAAACTGTGTGTTTATCATTATATTCTTTTAATGCAACGTTTAGTTTCTTTATCCAGTTTGTTAATTGTCTTTTTTTAAGATTATTTCTTCTTAGTGCTTCTTCTTTAATTGCTTTTGCTCTAGTTTTTGGGTCACTACTATTTTTGGAATCAATCAATCTTCCTGTTTTAGGATCTCTTTCATATCCTAATTCTTTTGGAATTGCTCTCTTTCCAGTTAGTGCTTTTCTTAAAGCTAAAAATGCTTTTGGTTTTGGTCCGGGCATAAAAGGTCACATAAATGTTAATTATAAATAATTAACTTGTTAACAGAAATATATTTAAATGTATAGAAAAAGAAAAAGATGCTTAAAAATTTTAAGCATCAATATTTAACTTAAGCTTTGCTTTAAGTTCTCTGTATCTGTTTCTGATAGTTACTTCTGTAACACCAGCAACGTTTGCTACTTCTTTTTGAGTTCTTCTCTCGCCTACAAGTAAAGCTGCAATATAAACTGCTGCTGCTGCAACACCCGTTGGACCTCTACCAGAGATTAACCCAGAACTGATTGCTTTCTTTACAATCTCTTTACCTTTTTCTTCAACAGCTCCTGAAAGACCTAAAACTGAAGTAAATCTTGAGATGTAATAAGTTGGATCAGTTAATGGAACAGCAATTTCTAGTTCTTTAACAATGAATCTGTATGTTCTTCCAATTTCTTTCTTTGTTAAACCAGAAGCCTCTGCCATTTCATTTAAAGTTCTTGGAACATTGTATGTTCTACAAACAGAATAAAGAACCGCAGCAACAACAGCTTCAATTAATCTTCCTCTTATTAATCCTTTTTCAACAGTCTTTCTGTAAAGTAAAGCAGCTGTTTCAATTAATGACTCTGGAATATTTAAATATGAACCCATTCTTCTAAGTTCAGTTAAAGCAATTGAAAGATTTCTTTGCATGGAGTTTGAGATTGATGATCTCTTATGCCATTTGATTAATCTATACATTTGCGCTCTTGATTTTGAAGATAATTTATTTCCTCTTAAGTCTCTACCTGATCTCTCAATCATTGTTTCAAGACCTTTGTTAATCTTGACATACTTCATAGGAGAACCAGATCTTGCTTGATCAGAACCCGGAGATTGATCAAAATTTCTCCATTCTTTCCCCATATCAACCATATCTTCACTTATGATTGTGTGACAATTCTTACAAATTAATTCACCAGTTCTAGGGTCTTTATAGACTTTGTCCTTTCCACATTCTGGACATTTCATTGCCATTTTTATCACTCCTTTATTTTAATTTTATAAATATAAAAATAGAATTGCTTAATAATAACTTTAAAAATAAATTTATGCAAACCTATATAAATATTATTCTTTTTTCTAGTATATATAGGTTTCGGTTTTGATGATTTTTTGACTAATTTGCGATTTCTTTCTTAAATAAGACCCTATCTACACCTTTATGATTTTTATAAATATATACTTTTTTATAATTGTTTTTTTTAATATTTTTCATAGAAAATTTATTTTTTGGATGGCAAGCTGTAAATAAATATTTATAGCCTTTTTGTTTTGCAAATTTTTCTCTAAATTTAAAAAAGTAATCTTGAATCCCTAGACCTCTATACTTAGAAATAACTCCTGCGCCATCAACATTACATATTTTGTTTAATTCTTCTTTTCTTACTTGATGGTGTTTAACTAAATAAGCTATATTTTTAGGATGTGGGTTTATATTGCAAATATTTATTCTACAATAAGCAACTGGCGTTTTTTTAAAATATAATAAAAATAAATATTCTTCTTTAAATCTAATATCTTTTTTAAATTTAGTATAATTGTAAGGAGAATCAAACTCTAAAGGCACGTCTTTTATAATCTTAGAATGTAATTTCTTAAGAATATAGGTTTCAAATTGATTAATCTTATATAATTCAAATTTTTTATCTTTTAAAACAACAGACTCTATGTGCTTCATGTAATCTTTATTTTAATTAAACAATTTCATCTTTCTTAATCTCTATGTTGCTGCTTGTTAGTGTTGGTCTTAAAAGAAGCCTTAATGGATCTTTATCAGGATATCTAATAACAGCATCATTTCCTTTAATTAACTCCAATCTTACTTCAGAAAGATCTTTTTCTAAGAAATCAGAACTATATTCTGAACTGATAACATAACTAATTTTCGGATTTTCTTTTAAAGTTGTTAAAATTTCTTTACCAATAAAACTATTATTAAACAAAGCACTCAATTCTGGAAGAACAACTAAGATTTCATCCTTAACGTCGTTTGCTATCTTTTTTAATACCGCATAAATGTAGTAAATATAAAATGCATCATCTAAATTTAATTTTAAAATTTTACTTGATCCAATATTTTTATAAGTATTTTCAAAAACAGGAGAAACTTCTGTATTTCCAAAATAACTATTATATTCTTTAGAAATTATAATTAATTTAGAAATAATTCTCCATTTTTCAAATTCAGTAATCTCATCAGAAACATCTAATTTCTTTATATTTTCAATTAATTCTTCTAAATTCTTAAGATTTAAATTAAAAGTTAAATCTATAATCTTTTGAGAAATTCCAGTAAATTTAAACATATTAATGAATGCTGCTTTTGGAACAAGCCCTAGCGGCATTTTAAATTTAAAATAATCATAATTGTTTGCAGGAAAACCAAACGGAGAAATCTTCATATCAAAATCAGAAAGAACTTCTTCTTTTTGTTGAGGATAAGATAATGTTTTAAAAACACCAGTGCCATCAAAAACAACTACTTTTTTTGAAGATAATAAAAAATTCTCACAAATCAATTTTATTGCAAATATTCTTTCATCTAAAGTCCCGTTTGTAATTGAAACTGATCTTAGACTATCTAAACTGGCATTTATTGTAATTCCATTTTTCTTTCCAAGTAACAATTTATCAATAGAAGAAATTACTGAAAAATCCATAGTCTTAGGAATATTTGTTAAAATCTTAACTACAAACGGATCTGTAAAAAAGAAATTTTTAAGATTTTCAGGTAAAACCTTTAAAGAAATTAATTTAATATTATAGGATTTTACAATAGAAACAATGGAACTAGTTGTTTTATTTAAATGTAATATTTTTCTCTCAATGTGTGAATTTAGTTGGCCACTATCTACAACTTCTGTTTCTGTATTTAATATGAAAAATTTATGTGTGTTTTTTTCTCCAACATCAAAATGTTTTTCATAAACTACACACTGATAAGGTAAAGTTTCTGCAAAAGTTTCAATATCTCCATTAACTGCAAAAATTTTATACATCTGAACAATAGATGTTGATTGTTCTCTTGATTTTAATATGGAAATAAAAATATCTTCTTCAAAATAAATTGAAAGGTCTTTTTCACCATAGTGTCCTTCAAATAAAGTGTTCCAAGTATTTATTGATTGCATAATTATTACTTTCCTTAATTTATATTTAAATCAAAACATTTAAATAAATAATATATTATATATCTTTAGAACATATAAACTTATCTTATGAAAAAATGATCAAAAATGGTAGACGTAAAACTAATTAAAGACACAATTACTGAATTGTTGAGTGCAAATGTAGATAAAGAAACTATTTATTCCACATTAAAAGACATAGGAGTAGATCTTTCAGATATTGAGAAATACTATACTGAAGTTATTTCTAAAGAAGAAGATACTCAAGAATCCGAAAAAGAAAAAATTCCAGAAGAACCGAGTATAGAAGAAGAAACAAACACAGAAGAACCAACTCTTGACGAAAAAGAAACAATTGAACTAGAAAAACAAAATAAAAAAACTGAAATGCCTAAACCAAAAACCACAACAGATGAACTAGCGGAAGCAACAAACGACCTTATTAACACTCAACCAGAAATAAAAGTAGAAGCTACTAAACCAATTTCTTTTTCAACAACTATTGAACCAGAAAATAATAAAGAACAACTTCTAGAAATAGAAACTAAATTGTCAGAAGTAAAAGCACAAATTAGTGGGCTAACAAAAATAATGAAAGATATTCTAGAAGAAAATAGAAATATTTTAAATAGATTAA
>CAYWUF010000016.1:0-10317 GCA_964461425.1 uncultured archaeon
GAAAAATCCAATAAAATATTAATGGATGGATTTCCTAGAGAATATGATCAAGCAGCAGTTTTTGATTATTTTTTGCACACTCATGGTTTTGAAATTGTAGCAGTAATTCACTTAAATATTCCAAAAAAAGAAAGCATAAAAAGACTATTGTTAAGAAAAAGAAATGATGACACAAAAAAAGCAATAGAAATAAGATTAAATGATTATGATAAAATTACAAAAAAAGTTATTAACAGATATAAACTTCAAGGAAAAGTAATTGAAATTAATGGAAACCAACCAATAGAAAAAGTACATAAAGAAATAAAAATAAAATTAAAGGCACATAAAATATGATTCCAGATCCTAGAATTATCGAAAATATAAAAAAACTAAAAGAACTAGGCATGTCTAAAGAAGACATTAAAGAAAATCTTCTAAAGATGGGTCTTGCTTCAAAAGATTGTGATGAATTAATCATAACTGCATTTAATGAAAAAGAAACAACTAAAGAAGAACCAAAAGAAAATAAAATGAGTTTATTATCTGAAGACGATAAACCAAAAACTACTAAAACAAATAAAGAAATCCCAGATGACTTATTCTCCGAAAATACAGATTCTGAAACTTTAAATATTCCTGCCGTTATTGATGAAAAAGAAGATTTTAAAATTAAAGAAGATTTGCCAGATATAACAAAAGGATTGGATTTTGAAGGATTGAATTTAGAAAACACTAATGACGAAATATCTTTAAATGATTTTAATAAATCCTATTCTACAAAGATGGATACAAAAATTGAAATGCCAAAAGAAACTCAAAATAACACAGCAGATGTTTGGCAAACTGGTCTAGTTACAACTATAAACACAAAAATTAATGAAGTTGAAATAAGACAACAAAAAATGGAAGAATATCTTAAAGCAAAAATTGATTCTGAAATTGACAAATACAAAAAAATACAAGAAACTACAAAACAACTATTGGTTAATAAATTAAATGACAATATTAATGAACAAACAAGCACAATCTCAACTCAATTAACAAAACAACTCGCTATGTTAAAAATAGAACAAGCAAAAATAAATAAAAAATATGAAGATATAAATTCTAGTAAACAAGAAATTGAAAGTCTTATTGCTAAATCTCAAGAATATAAAGATCAAATATCACAAGTAAATAAAGTAAATCAAGAAAATATCAATAAAATAATTGCAACAACAACTGTTAAATTAAATGCAAAAATAAAAGAAATAAATGACATCTTAGCATTACAGTCTAAAATAACACAGGGACTTATTAAAAACACACAAACTGCAGTTGTTGATGAAATCAAAAAATTAAATGAATTTAAAGAAAATATTAATAAACAAATTAATCCTCAACAACTTTATGATAAACTAAATCAACTAGAAGCATTCAAACAACAATTAGCTAACAGATATGAAATCAGGTTTGATGCAGTAAAAAAAGAATTCTTAGCAAAAGCAAGAGATGCGTTTAAAGAAGAAATACATAAAGAGTTAGAAGATATAAATAAAGTAAAAGACACAATTGTTTCAAAAACAGACCCTGAAATTATAAATCGTAAATTAAAAGAACTAGAAGGTTTTGAATCACAATTGATTAATGCGGTTGATGAAAAAATATCACAGTCTCTTAAGATTTATGAAAGTGCAATAAATCAAGAAATTAAAGGAAAGATAGTAACTCTTGATGAAGAGATAAAAAAGATAGAACACGCACAAACTACAATTGATATTGCAAAAGAAAAAATTAATGAATTGAACATGTTTAGAGATCAGTTTATTGCAATTATTGATAAAAATATTGAAAAAATAAACAACACATTTACTAAACTAGACAATAAAGTAAAAGAAGTAGAAGAGAAACAAAAAGCTTTTATCTAAACTCTGTTTCCTTTAAATACACCTAGAACAAACAATAAGATTATTGTTAAACAAACAATAATTACACCAGTAAAAATTGAATTTCTAAGTGTTAAAAAACCAGTAATTCCTGATTTTTTATCTTCTTCTAATTCCTCTGAGGTTTCTAATCTTATATTTATATTTTTTTCAAAGATTGCTCCATTTCTTGTAACAAATCTTATTTTTGCATTTTGATCTTGTTTTAAATCACCAATATTAAAAACAACATCTATAGTTTTATTCTCATTAGATTCTATTGGAATATCGCTTCTAGAAGTAATTGTTATTTCTTGAGAAACGCCTACAATTTCAATAAAATCAATTATTATTCTTGTATTACCGTTATTTTTTAAAATAAAATTAACTTCTTGAGTTGTGTTTGGCACAACGTTTATTTGGCTAGGGAAAGATAAAAACTCTAAAGCTGCGGTTGGAGAATCTCTAATTACATTTATTGAGAAATTATATTCTTTATAAAAGTCACTATTTTTTCCTCTTACTTTCACATTTAAATTTGAATATCCTGTTTGTGTATTATTTCCTGCAGATAAATATACAGAATATGGAATTATTCCGCCAGGATAAACAGAAAACACATTTTCTGAACTTCTTATCTTTATATCATTATCAACCAATGTAGTTATTGTAAATTCTTCAAAAATATCTCCTTTATTTTTTATTAAAAATAATAGTTCTAAATTTTTTCCAATCACTAATGTTTGATTTATATTATTTAAACTTTCTACTTCTATGCTGTGTTCAGGATTAACCATCAATCTGATTTTTTTAGTAATGTTATTTATTCCATCAAAGAAATTAAAATTAATTTCATAATTTCCTGATTTTATGTCTTGTGTGGTTTTTATTTTTATATCAACAGTTTGAGAAGAATTTGGAGATAAAGTTATTTGTCTTTTTGTAATATTAACATCTATTTTTTCTTCTGCGTGTTCTTCAGAAATATATATTGTTTTATTATTTAATGAATTATTCTTAATTGTATAAGTTATTATTTTCTCTTCATTTTTATTTACATAATAAGAAACAATTGATGGACCAGTTACACTAAAATCAATATATGTGTCCGGACAATTTCTTGTATAAACGTTTATAGTTTTTACTTCTGAAATTTCTTCATTTTCTATTGTGTATCTTAAGTTAAAATTTTGTCCGTCTTGAATTGTTTCAGGAACATAGACTAAATAGCTTATCTCTCTTTCATCTGAAAGATAAACTGGATTTTGTATTTCTTGATTTATTCTTAAAATATCGCTTGTTAAAGAAAGATTATATAGTCCTGATCTATAATCATTATTAATTTCAAAAATTAAATTATTTGTTTTACCAATACAAAGACTTGTGTTATAAGGATCAACTTCAAAATAACCATCATCTTCATCATTTAAAACATCTATATTTATTCTAAATTCTTTAATCTGATTTGTATTTAATTCATTAACAAAAATAGAAAGAGTTGTTGAAGAATCATCAACACCTGTAACATAAAAAGAACTTGTTTGTGAAGAGTTAGGGGATAAAGTTATTCTTTGAGAATAATTACATTCAATATCTTCTTGATCATCACAATCTGCCCAAACTAAAAGATTAACAGTTGTATTTTTATTATTAAATACTGTAAAACCAACTAATGTGCTTGTTCCTTCCATTACAGAATAATCTCTTTTTTCAAATTCTACATCAACATTAGCAAAAATGTATCTTGCTCCAAAGATAGAAAATAAAAGTAAAAATAAACCAACTAACACTAGTTTTATTCTTTTATTTACTTCTTTTGTTTTTATTTGACTTGAATAATCAATTATTTTTGTTTGCATAAATTTTCCTCTTTACTAAAATTATCTTCTATAAATATATTTAATATATTTTGTTGAAAAAGACAAAACTAAAATTATTAAAACAACTACTAAAATTATTTGAAAAACTACAGAATTTATAAAATTCCCTAAAGTTATATTTCCTACAAAAGTAAATAAACCAGTAAATCCTGTTGTTGGGTCTTTTGGTGTTGTTTTCTTTGGCAATTCTATTTCTCTTCTTCCTAAAATACCATTACATCTATATTCTAAAATTACTTCTCTTTTATCTGTTTCAAAGAATCTTGTTATTGAAACTTCTGTTTCTCTTGATATATTAACGTCGTTTAATTCTTCTGTTAAATTTGCATCTTTGAAGTCTATGATTTCAATTGTTTGATCTATGTTTGAATTATTCTTAAAAATTAAATCAATTTTATAATTGCTAGAATCCTGTATATATTCTGCAAAATATTGAAGATCTATTGCACAAGTTCTGTTTGTTTTTTGAATAATTGTAAAGTTCACTTTGTTATAATAATCTTGTGATTTAACTTCTATGCTTGAATTATAAACTGCTTCTAGATTGTTCTCTAAAGGATTAAAAATTACTGAAATTCTTTTAGATTCATTAGGATTTAATCTAAATTGATTTTCTGAAAAAGAACTCACAAATGGAGTAGTGTGCGAGGTTAAATTAAATTGTTTAGAGATATTTGTGCCATTATAAACATAAAGTTCTACAGAAACTTGATTATCTACTAAAGTAATATTTTCAGGAAAAGAAACAGTAATTCCTGATGCATAAATATAAGTAGACATTAATAACAACGATATTAAGATTAAAAATTTTTTATCCATAAAAGTTCTCGCTTTACTTCTTAACTTTTTACAGTTATAAATATTTAATGACAGAAAAGGTTTATAAATACAGTCATTTACTAGAAATAGTTACTTTTTCTTAAAAAAGAAGTTAATAGCCCATGTCTAGGCCAATAACTGAAGAATTTCCTTTAAGAGTAACACCAATAACTTGGTTTGCCCCTGAAACAATTGTGCTGTTGTGCGTTATACAAAGGACAGCAACAGATTTAGATAGTTCCTTGACGTAATTAAGAAGGCTTTCTGAGTTTTGATCATCTAAGGCCGCATCAACTTCATCTAGAATGTAGAAAGGAGACTTCTTATAAGCATGAACTGCAAAGATAACTGCAAGAGCCGTGATTGTTTTTTCTCCACCTGAGATTATGTCTATGTTTTTAGTTTGTCCATGTTTTGTAATATTTATTATTAAGTTTGAAGTTAATGGATCTTCTCCAGATAACTCTAAAGAACCTTTTAAGGATTTAGACATCTTTGAGATAACGTCTTTAAACTCTTTATTTACTTTTTCGTAACAATCCATAAATATTGCAGACTTTTTCATATTTATTTCATTAAGCATTGATTCAACTTGTGCTTTCTCTGCAACAATAATGTCATATTTTTGTATTATTTCTTCATATTCTTTAGCTAATTTCTCATAAGAATCTATTGCATTGAAGTTAATATTTCCAATAGCGTTTTTATCTCTTTTGATTGATCTTAATTTTGAAGATAATTGTTCTATTGTAAATTCTGTTTTTTCTAGATCTTTAGGAATGTCTAAAAGTTTTAGATTTTGTTCTGCTTGAACGATTTTACTTTTTAGAGTGTTAATGTTTAAACGAGAATCATTTATTTCTAGATTTAAATCTGAAATTAAAGAATCAATCTCGTGGCCTTTTTGATTTAAAATAGAAATTTCTTGATTAATCTTAGATTTAAATTGAAATTGTCCTTGCTTTTTACTATTTTCTATTTCTAGTTGTCTGTTTAGTTCTGTAATTTTGTTGTCTATCTTTAGGGTTTGATCTTTGTAATCATTTAATTGCTTTTCAAGTTCTTCTATCTTTTGATTATTAATGTCTACAAGATTTCTTTTATTTTCTAGTTTTTCCTTTATTGATTTAATTTCAGAATTTTTTGAAATTAAACTTTGCTCTAAGGTGTTTATATCAGTTACTAAAGAATCATGCTCGTCTCTTAAGGTTGTCTGAACGCCTATGTTAAGCGATTTTAGTTTTTCCTCTAAATCTTGCTTTTCTTTTTTAAAGGTCGTTAGAGAGGCGTCAAGAAGGGAGATGTGGGTTGAAAGTTGTCCAAGATTTTGTGTGATTGTTTTAATTGTTGAACTGCTTTCGCCTGTGGATTTTGCAGTAATATTTTCTAAATTACCTATAATGTCGTCAACTGACTGGATAGTTGTGTTAAGTTTAACTTGCAATTGATTTTGTTCTTTAGTCTTGTTTGAAATTTCTTCTGTGTTTAATGTGATTAGTTTATTTGTCTCAAACAATTGCTCTTTAATCTTTTCAATATCTTTTTCTAAATGGTTTATCTTTTCTTCAAGTTCTTTTGTGTCTTTTACAAGTATTCTCTTAAAGCAAAAACCATCAAAGTAAAAGCCGTCTATTTCTTCAACTTTGTGCTTAGTGTTAAAGTGTTCTTGAAAGTGTTTAGAAAGGTCTTTCTCACTTACACCAATAGACGAAAGCACAACAAAATTAAAATTAATATTTTCAAATTCTTTAATTATTTTTGAGATTTCTGTTTTTTCGTTTAAAACAACATAATTAGAATAAACTGATTTTTGATGTTTGTTTAAAGAAACAAAATCATCTAAAAATCCTAAAAAAGTTTTATGTCCTTTTAGTTTTTCTTTTAATTTGTCTCTTTTCTCTAGAGCACTTGAACTAAATGACAAGTCTTTCTTATAGCCTGAAACTTCAATAATCTTTTGATTTAATAAAGATTGAAGTTCTTCTTTTTCTTTTGTTTTTGTTTCAAGTATTTTTGTTTTATTTAATATTAATTTGTCAATCTCTGTTAAGTCTTTTCTTAAATTTGTTATTATCCCTTCAAATTCTTTCTTTCTTACAGACAACAACTTTTGATTTTCATCTCTTTCGATTGTTTGTTTTTCTAAAGTTTCTTTTTGAAACTCATATGCTGAGATTTTGTTCTTGTTTGAGAAATAGTCATCTTGTTGTTTGTTTATTTCTTTGTTTATTACTGCAAGTCTTGAATAAAGCTCCTCTTGAACCTTTCTTGTTTCTTCAAATTCTTTTGAACTCTTTTGTATTCTTTCTTTTAGTTCTGATTTGATTGTGTTTTTGTTTTTTAATTTTTCTTCTTGTTCTTTAATTATTGCTGTAATTAGATTTTCTTCTTTTATTAGTTCTGTAATATCTAAAGCTTGTTTATTGTTTTCTTTTTTAAGATAATCAATATTTTCTTGTCTTAAGTTTAAATTGTTAAGAATAATTTCCTTATTTGCTTTATTTTCAGAAAGGTCTTTACCAAAAGTTGATTGTATTTTTTCAGAATGCGATATTAGCTCATTATTTATATTTTCTAACTTATTTTCTAGTTCTGAAATTTCAATTAAAATATTTTTCTTTTCTTTGTTGTTGTCTTCAATTTCTGAAAGTAGTTTGTTTATTTTTCCTTCTTCTAAAATTAGTTCATTGTTATATTCTTCAATCTGTAGATTATAAAGATTATAAGTATATAGTTGTTCTAGGCTGTCTAGTTCTTTAAACTTTAAAGCATCTTCTCTTTCCTTTGACAATTGTTCAACATATGGTTTTCTTTCATTTAGAGCAATTGAAACTTTATCCAGTCTTTTGTTAACTTTATCAAGATTATCTTGTGCTTCTTTTTTTCTTTCATCAAATAAAGAAATTCCAGAGATATCTTCAATAATCTTTCTTCTTTCTTCAGGATTCATGTTAATTATTCTTGTAACATCTCCTTGTTGAACAGTGTAATAACCATCTGCTGAGATTCCAGTTTCTGCTAAAAAAGAAGTGATTTCATTTAGTGCTTTTCTTTTACCGTCTAGAATGAAAGAAGATTTTCCTGTTTCGTCTATTTCTCTAATGATATCTAGATCTTTGCCTTCATGATTAAAAACTACTCTAACTCTTGCTGTTCTTTCTTTTGCTGATTGGTTAACAAGGTTAGAAATTTTATCCACTCTTAATCTTTTTAGAGAAGTTGAACCAAAACCGAATAACAAAGCATCAATTATGTTACTTTTTCCAGAACCATTTGGACCAACAATAACTTGAAAGCCAGGTTTAAACGGGATACTAGCATAATCAAAAGATTTGAAATTTTTAAGCACTAGTTCTTTTACTTGCATTTTTGTCTCACATTATTCTCTTAGGTACTCTGAAATATCATTAACCTTAATAGTTTTAGAACAAACTTTATTTAAATGATATGATTTTGTTTTAGGAAAACTTACATTAATTACTTGTTTACCTAGTTCTTTTGCTTCTTGTATAGCCGGAATAAAATCTGCATCATTTGATACTAAAATTGCAATATCGTAGTTATCTTTATAAGCATTAACAACTAAATCAACTGCAAGTTTAACATCAACACCCTTTTCTGCTTTTTTGCCATCAGGTCTTTTTTCTAATCTTCCAAAATATATATCAATTAATGGGACCTCAGATAAATATGCAAAAAATCTTTGTTGCTTTTTATATTCATCTTCATTGTCTTTTATATTTAATGGAGAATTATAATATTTAATTTTTATTAAATCATCATTTTCTGAAAGAAAATTACAAAATTTTTCGAAATAGATTTTTGTATTAGAAAAAGAACACCTTAGAGAATAATAAAAATTACTTCCATCAATAAATATCATCACTCGTTTTATAGAAGAAGTCATGTTTAATCAAATAAAAATGCCTACCTTTGTGAGTCATAACAACCCCCAATGGTAGGGAGCTAATTATAAATATTATATAGCGATATGTTTTTAAATAATAAAGTCGCAGATCTTATTAAAGAAAAAGATTACTTCCATCAATAAATATCATCACTCGTTTTATAGAATCAGATATTTAAATCACATTAGAAATCCTACCGTTGTGAACCCAAAAGATCCCCAATGATAGGGAGTTAATTATAAATATTATATGGCGATATGTTTTTAAATATTAAATGGAGTAATTCAATCATTTAAATAGTTGCTTAATCTGTAAAAATTTTGGATTATCGCGCCATATTTTAGTTAAAATATTATATGAATTAGCAAACTTAAAATATCCTAAATAACTAGCTACTGAAGATTGTATTTTTGCGCTGTTTTTTTCATAAACTAAAAACGATAACTTCTTAATAAATCTTTTAATATTTCTTTTTCTTAAAAATACTATATCTGGAAAGATTTTATACCCTACAAAATCTACTCCATCTTTTATTTGAAAGATGTTTGTTTTAGACTTTGGGATTTCTAAATTTAGTTCTTTCTTTAAAAAATATTTAATTTTCTTTTTATAATTATTAAGTTCTTTCTTTGAATCGTGCAGAATTATAAAATCATCAACATACCTATAATAAAATTTTATTTTCAATTGGTGTTTTATATATTTGTCTAATTTATTTAAATAAATATTAGAAAATAACTGGCTTGTAAGATTACCAATAGGTATTCCTTTAGTTTTACCAGATTCTGAATTGTCGCTATCTATGATGTTAAATATTTGCAATCTTGTGTTTTTACATTTTATGCTTTTTTTAATTATTTGTTTTAAGATTGTTTGATCAATACAGGGAAAATATTTTTTAACATCACATTTCAAGCAATAGCCGGAAAATTTAAATTCTTTTGAAATTACTTTCTTTATATCTTTTAAAGCCTTATGTGTGCCTTTTCTTTTTCTACAAGCATATGTAGTTGATATTAATTGTTTATCAAATATTGGTTCAATGATATTTACGATGGCATGATGAACTACTCTATCTCTAAATGGCAAATATTTTATTTTTCGTTGTTTTGGATCAAATATTATAAATTCTCTATATTTTGATTGTTTATAGATTTTAGATAATAATTCTTCTTGAAGAGATAAGAGGTTCTTTTCTAAATCCATTGAAAACTGCAAGATTTCATTAGTGTAGGGTTTTGCTTTTCTTGCTTTTTTGTAAGCTAAAACTAGATTTTTAAAAGAAGTGATTTTTAACCACAAGTCATCTGCTACCATAAATGGTCTTATTTTTAAAAAAGATAATTGTAGGTTTTCCTTTTTATAGAAAAGTACTAATTACAATTACTTTACATATTTTTGGCAAATTTTATACTAATTAATGTACAAGGCAAAAATACCAGCCAGAAATATACTAAATGTAGTTGTTCATTTAGATACAATCTTTGTTTGTTTTTTAAAACAAATAATACAAACAAACTCTTTGTAAACCCTTATTTAAAGGGTAGACACTACAACACAACGAAACCCGATGTTGTTGTTCGTGTTAGACGGATTGTTGTTCGCGTTCAAGTTCAGAACTCCGGCGTTCGTTTCGTTGTTCCAGTTCCCGCCACGCAAAAACGGTTGTGTTATTTAGTATAGCCTAGGTTTAAAACCCAAAAGAAAATAGAGGGAAATACTTTTTAAATTAAGTTGTTTTTAATAATCCACCTAATAATTTCCCTATTTCGTTAATTTTTCTTGACGCAATTTCATATTTATTAAAATTTATAAGATTAAGAT
>CAYWUF010000017.1:0-7604 GCA_964461425.1 uncultured archaeon
AAAATTATTAATGAAATTATAAAAAATACAAACATTACCCAAATACAATTAATGGAAAGAACAGGTTTAACAAGAAGGGGCGTTGAATGGAATTTGCAAAAACTAAAAGAAAAAGGAAAATTAAGAAGAATTGGTTCAGATAAAGGAGGTTATTGGGAAATAATTAAATAGATTATATTTTTAAATATAGCGTGCTATAATTACTTATAGGTGATTATAACGTGTCTGAATATACAACCATTCAAATTTCTAAAAACTTAGTAGAGAATTTAAAAAAATTAAAAATGCATCCAAGACAATCTTTTGAAGAAGTGATCTCTAATTTATTAAAATCAAAATCTGCAAAAGATGATTATTTTAAACTTGTGTTAGATGCACAAAAAATAAAGATGAAAGAAATTTGGGACAATAAAGAAGATGAAGCATGGGCACAATTGAAATCAAAGCGGGGCAAGTAGTATTAATAGATTTCCCGTTTATTGATAACTCTAGTTCTAAAGTTAGACCGGCATTAGTTTTATATTCTGATTATGATAATATAATTTTGGCAGCAATTACAAGTAATCTAAAACATTCCGGAATAAAATTAACTAAAGCAGATGGATTATTAAAAGACAGTATAATAAAATTAAATTCGATTTTTACAATTCCTAAACATTTAATTATTATGAATGTTTGCAGTTTAAATATTAAAAAACGGCAAGAAGTGTATTCTAAATTAGAAGAAATAATTAAAGGAATTTTAGATATAAATTCCACTGGACACCCACTCTAGGTAACTTTTTAATATATTGTTTCCATAAATATATATTAGGTGATATTTTATGCAACTTACAAGTGAACAAATTTTTAACATTATAAAAAAACAATCTGGTAAATCAGATGAAGAATTAAAACAAAAGTTAGAAGAAATAAAAGCAAAATATGAAGGGCTATTAAGTGATGTTGGTGCTAACATTCTTCTTTCTAAACAACTAAACATTGATTTAGAACTTAAACAATCAACTAGCGCCATAACAAAGATTTCTGAAATCTCTCCAACAATCGATTCTGTTTCTTTATATGCTAGAGTTAAATCAATTCCTCCTTTAAAAATCTATAAATCTAAAGACGGAAGTGATGGAAAAATCCAAGCAATCTATCTAGAGGATGAAACCGGGTTAATTAAGTTAAATTTATGGCAAGATAAAGCAGAGATTGTTAAAGAATTAAATCTAGAAAAAAATGATTTGTTATTTGTAAAAGACGCAGGAATAAACCAATACAATGAAAAAATAGAATTGTCATTAAGACAAGGCGGTCAAATAATTAAAGATCCAGAAGGAATAGAAATTCCAAAGATAAAAGACACATTAATTAAAATTTCAGAAATAAACCAAGCACCAACAACACCAGTTGACACAATTGCAAGAATAATAAGTATTTATCCAATAAAGACATTTACAAAAGAAGAAAAAGAAAGACAAGTTATTAATTTTGAAGTTAGTGATGGTGTTAAATCAATAAGGTGTGTTGCTTTTGACACATGGGCTAAAGAGATCTCTACTAATTTCTCCAGAGGGGATTTAATAAGATTAAATGATGTTACAATAAAAGACGGACTATATGACTTAGAACTATATATCAATTGGAACTCAACAATCTCTAAAGATCCAAAGACAAAAATAACTATTCCTCCACTTTCAGAACTAACATCAACTGATGTTCAAGAGGAAAAAATAGCAAATTTAGAAAATAATAAAACTTACAAGATTAGTGGAACAGTAGTTTCTATAAATAAAGGAAATTTAAGATCATTTAAGTGTCCTGAATGTAAAGAGAAAGTATTTTTGATAAATGACGAGTTTATTTGTGAAAGCTGTAATAAACCAGTAGATCCAGACATGAATATCTTTTCTTCACTTAATGTTGATGACGGGACAGGAATAATAAAAGTAAGTCTTTTTAATCAATTATTAGAAGAAGCATTTGATCTTAAAAAAGAAGATCTTAAAAAAGATCTAACGCCTGAAGAAAAAGATGGAGTTTACTATAAAGCTGAAAACAAATTATTTGGAAAACACATAGTTGTAACAGGTAAAGCAAAGCAAAATGATTTTTCAAACCAACTAGAATTCATGGCAAGTACTTTAGAAGTGCAGTAATGATAAATTATGACTGTAGAATTTGTTTTTTTAAAATCAAAGCCCTTAAACAAGAAAGAACTAATAACTATAAAAACAACTTCTGAAAAAACAGTTTTTTGTTTTTATAACAAAGAAGCGTATAATCTTGCTTTTAAATCAAAAGATTTTATTTTTAGTTTATATGCTTTTGTTGAATCGCAAAAAGACATAAAGCATTTAATAAAAATAAGAGGTATGTCTTTAGACTATAACAGATTATTTGATAATTTTTTATTAGAGTATTTTAGTAAAATGCATTATTCAGAAAAGCAAGAAATAATTGTTTCTTTAAGAAAACTTTCTAAAAAATATAGCGGGTTAGAACTAGCAAATAAATTGTCATTGTTTCTAATAAATTTAAAAAATTTAAGTAAGAAATACAATTTAGAAAGACGATATATTTCTCCAATAGAAACACTAAAAACTTTAGAGAGAGGAAGACTCTTAAGAGAAAAATTTATTTTAACAACAACACAGGCTTGTAAAGAAACTTACCTTGGATTTATCAGGGCTATAAAATCAAACACTTTAACAACAGCAAAAATAATAATTAACGGAAAAGAACAAAGAGTTTTTATTAAATCTCCAGTTGGCGTTCCAAGGGATTACGCAATAAAAAGATCCGAAATAAGACATTTAAAAGAAGACACAAGATCATTACTAAATGGATTTAATCAATTAGCAATAGATCCTAAGACATTTAAACTTTATGAAATAACTACAATTGATGGAAAATTACACGGCACACCAACACTACCTTTAAACGATTTGATGCCAAAAGAGAAAAGACTGGTTAAAGAACTATTAGAAAAACAATTAAAAGAACACCTAGATAACCTTTATGCAAAAAGGAACAAAGAAGGCAAAGTTATGGTTCCAGGAATACAAAGAATGAAAGAAACTTACAAGAGATTTAAAGCAAAACACAAGTGATCCCCCTAACTTCCTGTAATCTTTCTTAAGTAAAAATAGTTTTTTATCCAGTTTTTCTAAGACCTTCTCAATATAAGAGATTTGACACAAATATAAATACAATATAAGAAAAGGAAACAAATATGTCTGAATTTGATTTTGATAGTTTTGAAGAGGGAGATACCCCGATAACAGAATCAGGATTAGATGAATACATTTCTATTTTTGAAGAATTTTTTAACGCTGTTTATAAAAAAGAAATTGAATATTTAGCTTCAAGCTATCCGGAAAAAAGAAGTTTAAATATAGATTTTAGAAAACTAGAGACTTTTGATTTAAATTTAGCAGAAAGATTAATTGAAAATCCCTCATTAATATTTGAAGCAGCAAAAGCTGCATTAAAAAAAGTAGATGTTGGTATCTTAGAACAAACGGACCAACAGTTTGAACCACACATAAGATTTTATAATCTTCCTGAAGAATATAAAGTTTCAATCAGAGACATAGGTAGTGAATATTTAACTGTTTTAGTTTCAGTTGAAGGAATGATTAGAAGAATTACTGAAAGATTACAGAAGATGACTGAAGGGCATTTTGTTTGTAGAAAATGTCAGAATGTTTATACCATTAAACAAACAGGACAAACTCTAATTAAACCAGTAATCTGTGATTGTAAGTCTAGAGAGTTTGAAGTTGATCTAGAGCAAAGTAAATTTATTGATTATCAAAAACTTGAAATCCAAGAATCCATTGAAGATTTAAAAGGAAGCGAACAAGCAAATCATGTTGAAGTTTATATCTCTGATGATTTAGTTAACACTTGTTCTGCTGGAGAAAAAGTAATAGTTACTGGTGTTGTAAAATTAAAACCACAAAAAGAAGCAAACTATAATAAATTCATAATTGCAACTCATTTAGAAAAGATAGATCAAGAATTTGAAGAGCTAGACATTACTCCTGAAGAAGAACAAGAGATAAGACAGCTTGCAAAAAAAGAAGACGTCTACGAGTTGTTAGCACAATCAATTGCTCCAAAAATCTATGGTCATGAAGTCGTTAAAGAAGCAATAACTTTGCAGATGTTTGGTGGTGTTAAAAAGAAAGTTAATAAACAGGAATTTAGAGGAAACATTCATGTTCTTCTTGTCGGTGATCCTTCAACAGGAAAGTCTGAAATCTTAAGAAATGCAGCAACAATTGCTCCAAAAAGTATTTATGTTGCAGGAAAGTCTGCTTCTGGTGCTGGTTTAACAGTCAGTGCTGTAAAAGACGATTTTGGGGAAGGCGGCTGGACACTTAAAGCTGGTGCTGTTGTTCTAGCTAGTGGTGGAATAGCGATGATTGATGAATTTGATAAGATGGAACCAGAAGATCGTAGTTCCTTGCATGAAGCCATGGCTCAATCTACAGTTTCTGTTTCTAAAGCTGGGCTATACGCGAAATTTAGAGCAGACACGTCTATCCTTGCAGCAGCAAACCCAAAGTTTAATAGGTTTGATAAAGTAAAAAATCCAATAGAACAAATTGATCTTCCTTTTTCTCTTCTTTCTAGATTTGATTTATATTTCATAATAAAAGATACACTAAACAGAACTATTGATATCGAGATGGGTAAACACATAATGGACGTTCAAGAAGCAGCACAAAAGCTATCTACTCCAAATGTAGAGCTAACAAAAGAAGAAATTACAAGAATGGAAGAAACTGTTCTTCCTAAAGTTGATGCAAATCTTTTCAAGAAATATGTGGCTTACGCAAGACAGAAGATTAAACCCACTTTAAGTAGAGAGGCTTCTGATTTAATCTTAAATTATTATATTGATCTAAGAGATCTTGGAAGAAGACACGGAAGTTATTCAGCAACTCCAAGACAGCTAGAAGGTTTAATAAGACTTTCAGAGTCCAGTGCAAAGATTAGATTAAAGCCACAGATAGAATTAGAAGATGCACAGAGAGCAATTAGAATTTTTAGGATATCTTTAGAGCAGACTGCAACAGACTTAGAAACAGGAAAAATTGATATAGATATCATAACAACAGGAACAAGCACAAGCGAAAGACAATTTATAAAAAAGATATTAAATATTATTAAAGATATGACGAACAATGGTAACGCCGTATCTTATTCTGATTTAGCAGAGACTTTAGAAAAACAAAACATAAGTAAAGATAAACTTAATGATGCTATTGGAAGGTTGAAGAAATCAGGAGAACTATACGAACCAAAAAACGGTTATCTTAAACCAATAGATAATACTTCGATGTGATTTTATGACTAATATTTTCAAAAATAAAACTTTCTTATTTTCTTTTCTTCTAATCTTTCTATTTTGTCAAATATTAAGTATAGTTATTGCAGTTTATCTTTTGCCTTTAGATTTGCAGATGGCTCTTGTTGATAAAAATCCTAACAGTATATGGAATGCTGTGTTTATTGTCGGCTACATTATTTTCTTTACAATAGTAATTTTAGTTTTAAAGAAGTTTTTTAAGAGTGGAAATTTCCTTTTTTTATTTGAGATAATGGCATTATTTTCAGGAATTTCTTTAGTTTTTAGTTTGATACTCTCTAGTGTTTTTTCCTATGTCGTTACAACTTATCTTTTGATCTTAAAATATTCTTTTAAAAAAGAAACAATTTATACTAAATGGTATAACAACTTGCTTTTAGGCATTGCAATTTCTGGAGCAGCCACAGTCATTGGTTTAAGTCTTGGAATAATTCCAGTCATCGTTTTTCTAGTGCTTCTTTCAATCTATGATCTTGTCGCAGTCTTTTACACCAAACACATGGTTACTCTAGCAAACATGATTATTAAAAAAAAGGTTTCTTTAATATTTGTAATCCCTTCAAAGAAAAGAGAATATAAGCTTGGCGGGGGAGATATAGTAATTCCGGCAGTAATCTCTATTAGTCTTTTTTCTCTGTTGTTAAAAACAAGCACTCTTTTATTTTCTCTAATGGCTGTTTTTTTTGTGTGGTTAGCTTCAATTGTGGGGCTAGTAATTACATTTTATATTCTAGAAAAATATAAGAAAAAAATAAAGGCGTTACCTGCTTTGCCAATTCAAGTTTTGTTAATGATTCTTGTAGTTTTATTATTTATTTAGCAGAGACAAATTCACAATTAGAAGTTACTGTTACAAGGTGTTTTACTGTTCTATTTCTATATGCTTTACATTGATTATCTATAAGATCATCAATCAATTTATTTGCAGGAACAGAAACAGAATCACAAGCCCACCCAGGAGCTATAGTTTCAGAAATACAAGGGCCGTTACTAAGAATAGTTCCTTTTGCAATTTCTGTTTTACATAAAGCTATACATTTTTCTATAGCTTCGTCTTTATATTCATTTGTTTCATTAGATTTTAAATTATAATAATAAAGAACAGATCCTACAATTAAACTAATAACTAAAATAAAAATATATACTGTAACTTTTGCAGATTTATAGTTTTTTTCATGTTTAGACATAACTATTTATTACAAGAGAACTATTAAAAAGCTATTTTTTACCGAAATTTAACCAAAAACAAATATTTAAATATATAAATGCCTTTTAATTCTAATGATGAAATCATATTTTTTATATTTAAAAAGATTTAAACTAAAAAAACAAATCACACGTAACGACTTAGTATCTATTGGTGCAAGAGTGATTAGTGAGTTTGTTTGTGAAGACCGATATTTTATAAATAAAAAACAAGGTTTAAAGATTACAGAATACACAAAAATTAGAAAAGAAGCAGATCTTGATGAAAAGATAATAAGTATAAAAAGTCAAGAAGTAATAAACGATTTAATAAAAGTAAAAATTTCTTCTGAGATTGTAACTACTGATCATTTTTTAAAAAACTATAAAGAAGTAGCTCATCTTCATAAAAAAAGAACAACAGCCATGCTTGGTCCAGTTGGTATTCATATAGATAAAATTGAAGGCTTTGGAGATTTTATAGAATTAACAGTAATGAAAGAAAAAGACAAAATCTATATTAACAAAGTTTTAGAAAAACTAAAATCTAAAATAAAAATGCCAGCTCTTACAAAAAGCTATCTCGAAATTGCTTTAGTTTCTCAAAATTCAGCAACTATATTTTTCCATAAAGTTTGTGAGACTTTAGGAAAGTTTGCATTTGGAATATCTGGAGGAGTTTTAACCACTTTAGGAGTAATGGTTGGGTTACTTGGAGCAGCTTCTTCAAAACTAGCAGTAATTGCAGGAATTGTTAGTGTTGCAGTTGCTGATTCGTTGTCAGATTCAATAAGCATGTATTCTTCAAAGAAAACAGAAAGAGGAATAACACAAAAAGCAGCAATAGCTTCAGCAGTTAATGTTTTTGTTGGAAAGTTTGTTTTTACTCTTTCTTTTATATTGTCTTTTTTATTTTTCTCTTTTAATCTTGCAATACTGATTAATCTAATTTGGGGTTTATTATTAATAATTCTTTTAAATCTAGTAATAGCAATCATTCAAGAAGAAAATAAGTTAAAAACCATTCTGAAAAACACCCTTGTTGCTATAT
>CAYWUF010000017.1:7704-10164 GCA_964461425.1 uncultured archaeon
GATTGTGCAAATATTTTTGGAAATAAGATTTGTGATTTTTTGTTATCTGAAAAGATAATAACAAAAGAACAAGTTGTTTATTTTGAAAACGTCGCGCATGTTCAAATCTATAAATTGTGATTTTATGGGTGGAAGCGCTTTACAAATAAAAAATATAAAACCTAAAAAAAACCAAAAGTTAAAGAAATTAAAAAACCAACAGTCCTTAGAACACAAAGAACATAAAAATTCCTAGAATATGCAAGTACTCTAGAAACAATAGTAAGAGGAGTAGTTCCTGAAGGTCTAGAACTCTCTCAAAAAGACATAATTAAAAGAAGAAATATCGCAAAGAAATTTTTAGAAATAAAATTAAGCGAAATTAAATCTTCTAAAATTCCACAAGAAGAAAAAGATTATATAATTCCAAGATATGAAAATTGGATTAATATTTACAAAACTAAAAAAGGAGATAAATAAGATGGCATTTTATAAAAAACCAACAAGTCATAAAAAACCAATAGATGAAGAAGCAAGGATCTTAGCTTTAAGAAAACTAAGAACACCTTTTAGAAAAGACTTAGAGATGTATGGGAAAGTCATACAGTTAATGGGTTCTAATCAAGTAAAGGTTGCTTGTGAAGACGCACAAGACAGAATTTGTAGAATTCCAGGTAAATTATTTAAACACGTTTGGTTAAAAGCAAACGACATCGTTATTGTTAAACTATGGGATTTTCAACTAAGTAAAGCTGATGTAATTTGGAGATATCAAGGTTTTCAAAAAAATTCTTTAGAGAGACGTGGAGAATTAACTAAACTTTATGAATACACACACGATGAAATATTTGTTCCAGAACCAAGATATCAACCAGTTCAAGTAAAGAACACAGAAGAATATAAAGAAGAAGAAGAGACATTTGGTGACGACTTCTTAGAGTTTGAAGATATTGAAGATAAATAAGAAATAATATGATTGATATAAAAAAAATAGAAAACTATGTTTTTGATGACCAGACACATGAGTCAATATTTAAGTTAGCTAATAACAATATTATTGATTCAATTGAAAGTCCAATTGCTGCAGGTAAAGAAGCAATTACTTTTTTAGGTCATTTAGGACAAACTCCTTTAGTTGCAAAAATCTATAAAAAAGAAACTTCTAAGTTTAAGCACATGGAAAAATACATAAAAGGAGATTTTAGATTTAAAAGAGTAGGTAAAGACATAAGAGATATAGTTTTAGTTTGGGCAAGTAAAGAATATAAAAATTTAACTTTAGCACTAAATAACGGAGTAGCTTGTCCTGTTCCAATAGCAAGAGAAAAAAATATTTTAATTATGTCTTTTATTGGTAAAGATGATATTGCTTATCCAAAGTTAAAAGAAACTTCTTTTGATTATGATATAGTTTATCCTCAGATTGTAGAAAATTATGCAAAAATGCTTTATGGTGCAAAGTTAGTGCATGCCGATTTTTCTCCATATAACATACTAATAGAACCAGAGACACAAAAGATTACTGTTATTGATGTAGGTCAAGCAGTTTTACATAATCATCCAAAAGCTAAAGAGTTTCTAAAAAGAGACATTGTTAACATTACTGATTTTTTACAAAGAAAATTTAAAGAAAGGAAAATTACTCCTGAGATGTTTTTAGAAGATTTAAAAACAAAAAAAGAAGAATTATATAAAGGTGAAACAGAAAATGAAAAAAACAAATAATAAACACCCATTAACATTAGTGCTTTTAGCAATATTTTTTGGAGTGTTTGCGTGGTTGTATATATTTGACAAAAGAGAAACTCAATTTTGGGTTGGAATAATTTTATCAGTAATCTTGTGTTGGACAATTGTAGTTCCTGTTGGAATGTATATTTGGGCATTAGTTGATTGTATACTTTATAGCGATAGTCTTTATTAATTAATTTAGGTTGAAAATAAAATGGAAGAAATAATTAAAGTTACCATAAAAAGAATTCCTGTGCTAATTGGACACAACGGAATAACAAAAAGACACATAGAAAAAGCAACACACACTCGTCTAGATATTGATAGCCATACTGGCGAAATTATTATTGTTGGCGGAAACAATTATTATGATGTCTATAATGCAAAAAAAGTAGTTTCTGCAATCTCTAGGGGTTTTTCTCCTGAAGTTGCTTTTAAGATATTAAAAGACGATTACACAATTGAAGTAATTACTTTATCTGACTTAGCTGGAAAAAATGAAAGTCGTTTAGAGCAAATAAAAGGCAGAATCATTGGTAGAGAAGGCTCTATAAAGAACATGATTGAAAGACAATTTAATTGTAATATTAGTATCTTTGGTAAAACTGTTTCAATAATTGCAAAAGCAGAAGATATGGCTGAGGTTCAAAAGGTTATTGAAGCAATAATTGGTGGTTGTAAGCACACGACCGTTTTTAAGATGTTAAAGAGTAACAAGCAATTAAAAAACTATAAAGAAACAGAAGAAAC
>CAYWUF010000018.1:0-7384 GCA_964461425.1 uncultured archaeon
TAATTATTAATTTAAATATATTTTACAAAGATTATAACTTATACCAGTTAATTAATATTAGTTTATAAACCTTTTTAATCATAAAATATAATATAAAAGGTATGTTTATAAACAATTATATTCTCAATAATATATTATATTCAAATAAAACAGGTCTTTAAAATGGGTTTAAAAGAATTCTATTACAATTTAGAAGATAAGTATTTTGAAATGCTTGACAATTTAGAAGAAAAAGGAATTAATCTTTATAAGATTATAGACCCTTTAGAAAAGAATGGAATTCCTACATTTCCTATTTTTTCAATAATCATTCTTGCTTTAGTAGCACTAATTATTTTCTTATTAATTTCTAACTTTACTTCCTTAGGAACTTCTGATGATGTCAGAGTTGCTTTTTTTGATGAAACTTCAAATAAAATAGCAAATACAGATTTAGTAATTAAACTAGATGGTGTTTCTCAATCCATATACACTGACGGTTCTGGGGTTGTTAATTTTTCAGATCTAGATAAAACTAAACTTTATGAACTAGAATTAGATGATCCAAATTATAAATTAATAAATAGAGATTATTACAATTTAAATCCAACAGAAAAATATCATAAAATAAATATTGAAAGAATAGAATATCAAAGTTCAAAAACAATTACTTTTAAGAAACATAACGGAGAGTTAAACACTGAAAGTCTAGAAGTAACTTTCTATTGTTCTAATTCAGATTATTCTAAAACCTTAACAGTAACAACAGGAGAAGTTACATTAAGAGATATTCCATTAGATTGTGGAACATTACATGCGACAATTTCTGGAAGAAACGACTACACAGAATCTATTTCTGGAGAGGGAACTTCAGGAGAAATAAGATTTAGTGAATCAACAGTAACTGCAACATTAACAGTTAGTGTTAAAGATAAAGATTCCTCATTAAGTTTAGCAAACATGAATGTAACAATAATAGATGAACAACAAAACACAATTGACACAGGAACTACAAACCAAAATGGTTTATTTGTTTCTGAAAATGTTATTGTTAATAAACAATATTTTGTTTTAGTTTCTGATCCTAATGCAATTTATGCAAGTATTTCACAATTAGATTATCTTAATAATTTATTATCTAAAAAACAAATAACAACAGGAACAAATAGTTTAGAATTAAAAATAAAAAAAGAAGTTGTTGGGTTTATACAATTAAAAGTAACAGACAGAATCACAGGCGAACCAATAGAAGGAGCAACTGCAACAATCTCTAAATCAGCACAATTAGTTGACACAAAAACAAGTGATTCAACTGGTTTAGTTAAATTTGCAATTAAAGAAAATACTTCTTATTTATTAAAATTAGATAAAACAGGATATTTATTAGAAACTAGATCCGTTAATATTTCTCCTTCAGTTATTGATATAACTTTAAAGTCTTTAACTGATTCAGGAATGTCTCCAGTTAATATTAGTGTTATTGATAATGAGAGAAAACCAATAGAGTATGCAACAGTAAAGATTTGGGATGCTGTTAATAATGAAATTTTAAAAGTTGTAACAACAGATATTTATGGTAAAGTTACAATTACAAATTTAAATCCAGAACACACTTATTTTGCAGAAGCAGTTACTGGTAAATTTACAGGAAAATCAAATAATTTTAGTGTAAGTGAAAGAGAGATAAAAGATGAAATAATAATTGTAAATATCGGTCAAGGAACTTACAATCTTGTAGTTATGGACGAGAGTCAAAATCCAATCTCTACAACAATAAATGTTTATGATGCTCAAACAAACAAAGAGATGACTGAAAAAAGATCAACAACTAATGAAAACGGTCTTGCAATTATCTCAATAAGAGCAGATAAAACAGTTTTCTTTGGTGTTGTAACAGACAGTGGTTTAGTAATGACTAAACAATATAATGTTCCTGCAGAAAGCACATTTAATGAAACAATTGTAATTCCTTCAAGAATTTCAAGATCTTCAAATATTGAATTTATTGGTTTCTATAATAATAACGGAGAAGTTGTTTCAAGTGTTATTCCTGGACAAACACAAATTGCAAGATTTATTTTAAATGTTGATAAAAGATATTCTAAAGTTATAGCACACATAAGAACAGGATTGGGAGATAGTTGTGGAACACAAACCTATTCTGCAACAGATGATTCAATCTATATTAAACAAGCAAATTTTTCAGGAAACAGAATTGTTGGTTCAATTAACTACACACCTTGTCAAGGAGAAGCAAGAGATTTATCAAATAACGTTACAAAAAACACAAAATGGGTAAATTTAGTTTTAGATAATCCTTTAGAAGGCTCTTATTTAGTTGATGCTGAAATTGTAGTTTTAGGTAGCGCTATATCTAATCAATCTTTATTTTACAGAGCTGAATTCCAACAAGGAACAACAATTTTAAGAAATCCATCAGATTCAGTTTTAGGAACAAGTACAACTTCTTCAACAAAGCAAGCACTTTATGCTTATGCTAAGAATCTACCAGTGTATATTGGAGACTCAAGTAGTTGTGATGGCAGTGTTTGTTATTCTTTTGCATTTAGAGAAAAAAATACAACTCAAGATAAAAGAGTAATTGATAAGTTTTCTGCAAAAGATGGAACAGATTATAAATTTAAATTTAAATTTAATATTTTAAGAACAATTCCAGAGGCAACAATTTCAATTTTAGCAAATGGCGAGACTATAAAATTAAATGAATATAAAATAGAAGCAGCTGGTGCTCTTCCAATTATTGATAATGATTTTACTGAAATTAATATTGGCACACTTTCTTCAAACGACACAGTTTCTGGAGAAGTTGATTTAAGTGTTATTAATGATATTACTGATGAACTTACAATAATTATTACTTCAAATAGCAATTCAGTTTTTGAGAAAAAAATATTATTTGATTTAAAACCTTCTAAGAATTTAACAGTTGAATTCTTACCAAAGATGGTTGTACCATATGTTCCAAATAACGCAGTTGTTGGAGTTATGGATGATTCTGAGAATTTAATATCTGATGCAAAAGTATTTGTTAGAATTAATTCAAAAGTATTTTTTGAAGGAACCACAAATAGAGAAGGAATTTACGGTTTTACAATTCCTGCAACAAACATTAATGATGTTATTGAAATAAATGTAAGAAAGCAAGGATATAAAACAACAAATATTAGATATGTTGTTACTGAAAAAATAATTACAGTAATTCCTGAAAATATAGAAATAAATTTAGATGTTTCTAAAAATTATTCTTCAAAAACAGATGTTATTTTATTGAATAATACTATTTTACCATTAGCAATCAAATCTATAAAAACAAACATTAATTCAGAATATGTTAGATTTACAAGCAATGCACAAGGAATGTTATTTGAGCCAAATTCACAAATTGTTTTAGATTTAACTACTGTGTTAACTGAAGACGGTTTAGATCTAATGACACAAAAAACAATAAAAGGCAATCTTATTATTACTGTTAATGAATCTAATCTTGATAAAGATTGGCAAATAAATGTGCCAATAACAATAAGAATAACTTTTGGTCAAGCAGTTGATAGTACAGACTGTATAACTATTGATCCTGTTGAAAAAGAAATAAGAGTATCTGAATCACAATATACTTATAATTTATCTATTAAAAACGAGTGTCAAGCAAATGGCGAATCCATTTCATTAAATAAAATATTTATAGAAGCAGATTATAAAAACACAAAAAAGCTTGGAGACTTTTATGTAGTTGTAGGTAATCAAGAAAGAAAATTAAACCTAGAAGAAAAAGTTCAAGTTTTAAATAATTTAGAAGCAGAAAAAGAAGCAACTATAAAACTAATATATAAGATAAATAACAATACAAAAGGCGGAGTTTCAACGCCAGTAATAAAAATTATCTCAAATAGAGCAAACCACAACGGGGTAGATAATATTGTTTCTGAACATTACCCTAGAATCGTTGTTAATAATTATTTAAGCTGTATAGAAACACCAACTACTCAAATAATCGTGCCTTATTGTCAACCAGCAAACTTTTTACAAGGCGGTTATGGTTTTTCAAGTAACTTTGATGCAACACAAAATCAAAATCCTTTTGCTTATTTGCCTGCACAAAATTATTTCACTTCAACAGTTTATGCTCAACCAGGTGCTGTAAGTAATTTCTATAATCCTAATTTCCCTAATAACAATTATATGCAATATGGAAATATGCAATCAGGAAATGTGCAAGGAGCAACAACAGGACAATTCGGTTGTCAAGCAGCACAGATACAAGTTAAGAATAACTGTTATGAAGATTTAGAATTAAAGTTTGATGCTTTATCTGGAGTATTTATTACAGCAAATGCAGAAATGTCTCTAAAGAAAGGAGAGAGTAAGACTTTGTCAGTTCAAAGCGGACAAGTTCTTGGACAATATAATATTGCAATTTCAGCTAAACCTGCAGATGATGCTATTGAAGATTATACTTATGTTAAAGATCTTCCTGTAATTGTTAATAGACCTGTAGAGATCTTACCAGATAATTGTATAATTGTACCAAAGACAACATTTGATTTTACATATACAACAGACATACAGAAATTAATGGTAATTAACACATGTTATGATTCAGGTTTTGCTTTAACAGAATTAAGGTTATTAAATCCAGACATTATGATGGTTGGAGATGTTCAATACTTTTCAATTGGAGATGTTAATGAAACTCTAAGACCAAAGAAATCTTATAGATTTGAAGACGGAAAAAGAATTGAAATTATGACTATAGGGGTTAGAAGAAACCCTGAAATTAATGCAAGAATGCTTAGAACAGATAACACTACAGCATCAAGAACTGTTTCAAACTTAAGACAAAATTATTTTGATGTAGGAAACGCAATCAATTTAACAGCAATACTTGGTATTGGTTATTCAACTCCAAGAATGCAAGCTGGAGAAAAAGAAGAAGATATAACTTTTACTGATAGATTACAATGGTTAAGTTATGTTGATGAAAATGCCTCAGTAACTGACGGAGGTGTTGGAACTGGAACTGGAAGCAGTACTGGAACTGGCACAAGCACAGGCACTGGCACAGGGACGAGCACAGGAACAGGCACAGGCACTAGAACAACAACTGTAGATATTTCTACAAGAATAACTACAGAATATACTTCAACAAACACAAAAGAAGTAACAGACCCAGTAGCTTTAGACTTTACTGAATTTTCATTAAATGATAATTCTCAAGCAATTGGAATTTTAATAAGAATAAATGATGCACATTTAAATGATGCTAGTGATTTCTTCAATAATGAGACAGACGCAAGAGTTTGTTTTAATGGAAAGATTGCAGACTTTAAAAAAGCAAGTCCAAGTACTTTTGAAAAATTAACAGATAAGTCTTATGTAAATAGAAAAGAAACAGGAAGAATACAAAACGGAGAAGTAATCTCAGAAATTCATTTCTTTGAAAAAGGAACTAACTTTGAAGTTTGTATTAGTAGACCATTAACTCCATTAAATGCATTAGATGCTAGATTTAATAGAGCAGTTTACAGAGAAGAACAAAATGTTTCAAACGAGAAAATATTTACAATAATGGATCCAAGATGGTTTATATTTCCAGATAAGTCATTATATAAAGTAAAGTTTGCATTAAGCGCAAATCTTGGAACATTTGGTTATGTTCAAAGAACAGAAATTCCAGAATATTTAAAAGATAGTCCAATGATACAAAGTAATGAGTGTCTTGATCCAAAAGGATTTGAGAAATTAGGATTTACTGGTTTAAGTTATGAAACTTATGGATTTAACAAATTGTTATTTACTTGGAATCCTCAAGAGATTGCTCATAACTTATTTGATTATGGAAATTTATATCCTGATCAAGACCAATTAAGAATTGCTTTGTCTAAGAAGATGAATTATTTAGTAAATAATCAATTTATAGAATTAGATGGAATAAAGTTTGTAAAATCAGGAAACAAGATTGCAAAGAATGAAATATTAAATGATAAAAATCCTGTTAATAAAGAGCTAATAGAAAACGCAACAAGAAATTTAACAAGTAACGTAGACATAAAAACACAAATCACAAATTTAAGAACAATAATTGACACAGTTCCACAAGATCTAAGAAAATATACAATAATTGAAATAGCAATACCTGTTGGCGCAACAGAAAACGAAATTACAGTTTTAACTTCTGAAAAAATAGAAGAACTAACAAACAAAGTTACAGGAAATATAAAAGTAAGTTACGAAAATACAACTTTAATAAAGAGATATCAATTTAATGTTAATAGTTTCTTAAATTCAACACAGAATCTTTCAAACGAGATTGATGCTTTAAATGAAGTTGAAAGTAAATTTTATGCAGAATATTTAAGAAGATTCTTAAATTCAATGAATATTTATTACGGAGATGTAATTACTCCTACAATAATAAACACAAAGACTTATGGTACTTTAAGTTCAGGAACAACAAAAGATATTTTTGAAAGTTCTGAATTTTTGAATGATTCTTGGGCATTTGTTTTAAAGAATGACTCTAGTGTTAACAAAATAGAAACTCCTGGAACTTATAAAATAAGTTTAGAAGTAACAGATGCTGCAAGAAAGAAAGCAAACTATAATGTATCTTTGTTAAATATTAATTTGAATAGTTATAGTACAAACGAAAATTATAAGCAAAATGTTTTCTTTACAAATCCAATAAACGCATACTATTACAATTACGGTGGTGTTCCTTTCAAAACAGAAAACAGAGGAATAAACAGAACTACTGAAATTGTTAACACTTATAACAATTGGGCAAAATCTCAAGAAGGTTATGTTCTAAATATTGAAGCAACTAACAATGCTGTTTCAAAGGCATTATTTAGAGATACAAGACCATTACAGGTTTTCTCAAATGTTGCAAACGATTATCGTATAGAATATTTAACACAAGAGAAATATGCAAATTTACTTGACACAACATCTTGGAGATTAAGTAATGATTCTGTTAAATTAAGTAATCAGAATATACAATATACTAAAAGCAATACAAATGGATATTTGTTATTAAATTTAGATAATAAAGCTACAACATTTAGAAACACAATATTTGTATTTAACAGTTTAGCTGATCAATCTAGATTAGATCATCAATTAAGAATTTATGCTAGAAACGAAATGTCATTTAATGTAACACCAGTGAGATTACAAATGACAAATGTTTCTGACAATAAGTCTTACGGATATGCTATTCCAAAGAATTTAAGTGGAATAACAGGATTTGAAAGATTAAATGTAAATACAATTACAGTTAATTCAATGATTTTAGAAATATTATCTGAAAAAATGTGTTTTAATTTTAATAATAATTCTTTTAATTTGTGGGTAAATCCTTCAAATTAAAGTTTTGTTATGTAGT
>CAYWUF010000018.1:7484-10025 GCA_964461425.1 uncultured archaeon
AACAGGAACTCAAGTTCAAAATATAAATTATAATTTTTCTTTAGTTGATTCTCAAACACAAAGAACAATTGAAAGAAACGGAACAGCAAAGTTTATTTGTGATAATGTTGGAGCAACACCTCCAGGAACTATAAATATAAATAATGGAGTTTTAGATTTTCAAGCAGATTCAAGTTGTCAATTAAGAGCACAATATATTACTGTTGAAGGTTATCAAACTAAAAACGGTGTGCCAATAACTTCATTTACTAGTTTCGTTGATTTAGAAGCTTTAGCTCTTGGTTTTGAAGAATCTCCAACTTATTCAGTTTATGTTACAGTAAATAATGTTTCAGGACAATCTCTTTCATTAATGAAAGCAGAATTATTTCAAAATAATGTTCCAATTGTTGGAGCAAACTGTATAACAGCATCAGGGGTTTGTACAATTTCTGGAATAGAAGCTGGAAGTTATACTTTAAAAATAACAGACAATTCTGCATTTCCAACATATGCCCCAGTAACTGAAACAGTAACAATTTATTCTTCTAATATTAATAAAACAATAACAATGACAAGAAACATTTCAGGATATGTTTTAGTAAAAGTAAAAAAAGCAAACAACCAAGTAATTGCAGGAGCAACTGTAATTTTAAAAGAAATGGACACTCAAATTAGTAGTACAATAACTGACGCTAATGGCCTTGCTTTAATTGGTGTTTATGATTTAACTAAACAATATAGACTTGTTGTAGATATGGAAGGATATTTAATTTCTTCTTCAAGTAACATCGTTCCTGTTGCAGCTTTACCAGTTAATCCAACAGTGACAATTACATTAAACTTAATTACACCTCAAACAGCTAGACCACTAAACATAAGAGTTCTTAATAGTGAAACTGGCAGAGGATTTCCACACGCTCAAGTTGTTTTATATAATGCAGAGACTGGATTTTTAACAGACTATAAGTCTAAAATAACAAATAGTGACGGAAATGTTACTTTTGTTATAAGTAATGGTAATTATTATGCTAAAGCATTTAGAGGTTCATCAATAGGAATTAGTGAAGAATTTGAATTTGATGTAAGAACTTCAGATGTTGCTGAAACTGTTTTTGTTCCTATGGAAATAACTAAAGGAAATTTGTTAGTAAAGATTATAGATAAAGACGGGCAACCTGTGCCTCATGCAAATATTTTATTATATGATAGATATAATTCAAGAACACCAATCTGGGGTGGAGACTTAGCTAACCTTGATGGAACTTATGAAATTACAGATATTGTTTCAGATCAAGAAGTTTATATTGTTGCTTCAGATATTATTTCAAATTTTGGTTCAACTCAATCAGAGTTTGTTTATATTAAGCCAAATCAAACAAATCATTTAGAAGTTACTTTATATAATAAACTTCCATATTCACAAAAGCCAAAGATTGAATTTTTAGGTTTCTTTAATGAATCAGGAAATAGACTAAATGGTTATTTAAGAAGCGGAGCAGAATATAAAGCAAAATTCTTATTATTAGTTCCTTCTGAAAGATATGATTCCGATTTAGAAGAATATGAAGAAGTTGGTGTTGTTATAAGAACAGGTTCTTCAAATACTCCTTATATGGAAAACGATAGTCTTTTTATAAAAAAACTAAATTTGCCTAACTCATATATTCAAAGATTTACACAATTTAGTTCAAGAACAGGATATGATGGTAAAGACGATCAAGACTCTGTAACTGATGGCGAAGCAAAATGGGCAAAGATTGTTTTTGATCCAATCAATAACAGAGATTATGCTACAGCTTACACAGTTGTTGCAGACATCAAGATAAAAGATCATGCAGCATATGGAGAAAAAGTAGATATTCATTATTTAGGTTTTGGATATACTGAAGACGAAGAATACGAAACAGATCCTTTAGATTTAACCTCAAATAACGAAGTAGAATATAAAACTTATAAAACAGAAAGCTTTAATATTGGCGAAGAACAAGCTTGTTCTGATGATTTTTGTTTTACTCTTAATATTACAAATATAGATGAAGACTTAAGAGAAGATGTTGTTGATAGTTACGGTGCTAAACCACAACAAAATTATAAACTTAGATTTGGTTTAATCAATAACAATAAAGAAAAAATATATCCTTTTAATTCTAGATTTGAAATAAAGAATTTAGATAAGGGACTTGAGTTTAAAAATATTAAAATCACACAACCAAATTCTTCAATAACAAACGTTAATCTAATACCAGACAATTACGAATATAGAATAGAGACACAACAATTTAATCCACACAGCACATTAAGCGGAGAAATTTTGTTTGTTCCTAGTTTGAAAGGAGACAGACAGATATTATTACAGTTTGTTTCAGATCAAAGAGTTGTGTTTACTAGATTGATTAATATTCATGTATTATCAGATAAAACATTTAATGTAACAATAACTCCAGAAGTTGTCCCTTCAGGAAAAAACTTTAATTTAGAAGTTGAAGTTAAAGATGCACAAACAAATATTGAAGTTGATAAACAAGTTACTGTTAGTGTAAAAGACAGATTTAAGAAAGA
>CAYWUF010000019.1:0-6225 GCA_964461425.1 uncultured archaeon
AATTATTAGGACCAACAGAATCTACTATTATAGTATCTTGAACTGCTAAATATTTTATAATAACAACATCTGTAGAATTTACTGCAATTGTCGGAGTTCCTGTTGAGGGATTTACAGAAGAAACTGCGCCTGAACTTAAGTCTGTAATAAATAATCCGTTTGTTCCTGATGCTCCAGAAAAATTATAATCTAATCCAGAAGGATATCTTTGTGAAGAAATATTTAATAAAACTGGGCCTACTCCATCATATGTAACACTATATGGAATTGATTCAGATTTATTTGAATATTGCGCAAGGATATTTATAGCAGTAACATTTGCAAAAACAGAACCGCTCACAAGTATTAACATTAAAATTAAAATTATTTGTTTTATATTCATTTCTTTAACACACTTTTTAATGATTTATAGTAATATATAATATATTATATATTTAAAATGTTTGCCTTTTATATCTTTAAAGGAATTGATTATGATTAAAGAAATTGATTTAAATAATAAACATATAACTATTGTGGGAACTGCTCATGTCTCTTCTAAAAATGCCTTACAAGTTAGAGAAATAATTCTTGAGAAAAAACCAACTGCAGTGTGTGTAGAGCTAGATTTTAATAGACTTCAAGGATTACTAAATCCTGATAAAAAAGAAAAGAAAATTAAATTTAGACAAATATTTAAATCTAAAAATAAAAGCGTATTTTTACTAAATTATATTCTTGGAGGAATACAAAAAGATATTGCAAAAAAATTTAACATAACACCTGGGGAAGAAATGCTTTCTGCAATAAAATCAGCTAAAGAGATAGATGCTAAAGTTTATCTTGTAGATAGAGATATAAACATCACTTTACAAAAATTACTAAAAAGATTAAGTTTTGGAGAAAAATTTAAAATTGTCTTTGGAGGATTGTTCATTCCAAAAAAAGAACTTGAAAAAATAAATATAAATAAACTAATGTCAGAAGTTGAAACAGAAGAAGAAAAATCAGAAATTATTGAAGAAATTATGAAGGTGTTTTCTAAAAGGCACCATAAATTTAAAGAAATATTAATTGATGAAAGAGATCAGTTCATTGCTTATAACTTACAAAAGATTCCTGAAGAAAATATTGTCGTTGTAGTTGGTGCAGGACATCTAGAAGGAATAATAGAAAATATAAATAAAGAAATAGATTTAAAAAAAATTCTAACTATTTAAAATTATTATCTTGTAAAAGATTCATATATGCTCCAAGAGTATGTATCTTTGGTTTAAGCCCAGATAACCTTCCATTAGCAACAACTCTACCAAGCTTTATTTCTCTTAATAAATCTAATTCAGTGTTTGCTTTTGCAATTAAATAACCATTACCAATCTCATAAGGCATGTGTGCATCAGAGCCCGCTGTTTGGAATAACCCATTCTTTTCTGCAAAATCTTTTGCTTTTTGATTAGCACTTTCTCTTAACACCCTAGAATTAAAAGTCTCTATTGCATTAATATATTTTGAAATTGGACCATTTGAAGAAAGATATTCAAAGCCTTTAAATTCTCTTGTAAAATCAAAAGGGTGAGGTAAAGATAAAAGTGCAGATTGTGATCTTATTTCATCAACAATTTCAAAAATGTCTGTTGCAGTAATTTTATCATAAGTAAATAATGCTAAAGCATGGCCTATTTTCTTTCCATTAAAAGTAACATCAACTTCTTGACCTGGAACAAATATCAAATCGTTTTGTGCAGCTAATCTATTTAAACTTGGCCAAGCTCTTATAGAGTTGTGATCAGTTATTGCAAAGCCTTTAAGTCCTGCTTCTTTTGCTTTCTTAACTATTGTTTCAGGTTCATTAACAGCACATGCTGAAAATTTACTGTGTATGTGTAAATCAAATTTACCAAATTCGCTTTCTTCTTTCTCATTAATTCTTTTTTTTATAATAAAAAATTTAGATTCTATTTTTTTTAATTTAATTTCTTTATCTTCTATTGTCGGTTTAGGTTTAACTGTTGTTTTTTCTACTAGCGTTTTAACTTTTTTAGTTTTAGTTTTAAGTGGCGCTTTTTTTATAGGTGTTTTTTTAATTGATGTCTTTTGTACAACTTTTTTTGATTTAGTTTTTATTTTATCTTTTAATGTTGTTTTATTCTTTTCGTTTTTTTTTACCAAATTAATCACCTAGTTTAATATTAATAACTAAAAATAATAACACCAAAGAGATTTAAAAGGTATTGTTTTTCTAAAGAAATAGTAATAGGCAAAAGAGGAAACCAAACTAAATTCTGTTTCGACCTTCAAGCCAGGTAATAGCATATTCCTCCTGCCTGTGCCAACTCAACTATTGAGTTATATTTTTTCCGTCCCAGCAACTATAAAACCCCCCCTGGATAATGTCGTTAGAAATCCTTTAATGCTCCTTTTCTAGTTTTTCTAGAATTCTTTGGATCGTACCACATTCCAACATATATATGTTTGGAGAGATATATATATACTGGGGCTGTAAATATGTGCCAATTTGACCATTTATTATATAAAAGTGTTCCGAAAATAGAACCAGCCATGTAATTTATGAAAATGGCGCTCACAGAACTAAAAAACTAAAGGAAGTTAATTAGATTAAAATTAAAAACAAGTAGATTGTGAAATTATATAACAAGTGCGCAAAAATGTTTGGCCAAAGATTGTTTGTTTTTTCATAGGTTCGCGCTAAGAAAACGCCAAGCACAAAAGCCCCAAGCACTTCAATAACAGAACCATAAGCGATATGCCCTAATGCAAAAATTAAACTAGAAAAAACAGCTCCGATTCTTGGAGTTAAAAAGCCTCTAAAAAACCATTCTTCTAAAAATACTCTTACAATAAATAAATAAATAATCACAGAGGTAGGAAAAGAAACAATCTCTTTACCCACAACCTCTAAATCAGACACTCCGAAAAAAACAGCAAAAAAACTTAATATATAGCTTAAAAAAAACAATAATAAAAAAATAGTAATTGTGTATTTTAATAAATTTCTAATAGAAATAGCTTTTAATCCTAAATTCGAAAAAATATATTTTATATTTGTTATTCTATCAAATAAAAAAACAAAATAAAAAGGAATTAAAAAAAGAAAAACATCTAGAAGAAAATCTTCTGGTATGAATAACATAATCTCTCAATTATTCAAAAACATTCATACCGCATTTTCCACAAGCATATCTTGTTTTTCCATCTTTACCTTTGTGTGCACCCATTTTAACGCCTACCCCACATTTAGGACATTCCTTTCCTAATCTTTCTACTTTATCTCCAGAAACTGAATAAAACTTACTAACCTTTATTCTATCTGTCTTTGTATGCTTTGTCTTACCTTTCTTTGGACCGCCGCCCTTTTTCTTACCCATAATTATTCACCTTTATTCTTTTACTTCTGGCTTTTTTTCTTCAGTTTCGCCAGTTCTTTTTATTTTATATTTTAATTCTAATTCTTTTAGATAGTTTATAGTATCATAAACTTTAAGATACGCAACACTTGATTGTCTACCAAAATCTTGACCAATCTTATCAATAACAATTAGTTTCTCGTCAGCTCCAAGCATAGCTGCAACTTTACTTAAAAGTTCTTTTCTACTTGGTGTTTTATTGCCTTTTATTTTTGCAATTATTGTTGTTCTATGTAATAATTCATTTCTTTGTTTTTCTAATTCTATATTCATTTTCATTCACCTACTTAATCTTAAGGCATATCTGCCAGGAGTTTTTACTTCCATTGCTTTTGCAACATCTGAATTTTCAGGATCAATTATTAAAGCATTACCTTTCCAAAAAGTGGTAAAAACATTACCTCCACAAATTGGACATTCTTTAACTATCTCTTTTGAATCTGAATCATCTTCTACTATCTTTCTACATTTTCTACATGCTTTGTAAACCATTAAATATCACCTTTATTTCTTTTTAGATTTAGTTTCTTCTTTGGTTTTCTTTGTTATCTTCTTTTCTTTTTTAACAACAACAGTTTGTTTTTGCCAATCGTCTCTACCTAATCCAAATTGTCTCATTGTTAAACCAATCTTTGTCTCAGTAATACTTGGCTTTAAACTAACATTTGCAATTCTTGCTAACACATGATCTCCAACAACCAAAGACTGTTTAGATTCTTTTCCTGTAAAACCTGGAAGTTCTGCATTATAAGAATTGAAATCCTCCATAACCTGAGAAACGTGACAAAGTCCTTCAAATGGACCAATCTTTAAGAATGCACCAAAGTCTGTTGCTTGTGTTACAATTCCATTTACTATTTCATGAAGTTTTGGATAATATGCAATTACAGAAAATTTAACTTTAAAAAAAACATTAGGATCAGCAGGCACAATTTCACCAATATCGTGAGAAAGAACTTCAGTCACTGCAACAATTACTCCTATATTTTTGTCAATAATTCCTTCATAATCAAAACATAATTGATTAAGAATAATATCTTTTAATTCTCCAGACAATCTCTGAGGAGCAATACTAACAATTCCTTCTAAATAATATTTTTTATAACCCATTTTTTACAAACACCCTTTTTTTAATTTAAAAAAACATCATGCAACCTTAATGTTAAAACTTTGTTTCCTTTTTTTTTTATTTTTGTTTTTAATATTTTATCGTTTGTGTATATTATATATTTATTACTAAAATATATTAATAAATTGTCCACTTTTTTATATTTTTCAACTAAATCATTATTTACTTCTAAAATCTCAAATTTATGTAAATCTTTTAACTTTTCTATATAGTTTTTTAATAAAATTAATTTTCTTGGTTTGTCCTTATAAACTTTTTCTAGCTCTCCAATCGATTTATCTAATACAAAAAATTTAGCACTAGGTAAAACTGTTAAAGCAAATTCAAAAACATCTCTTTTAAGTTCATACATGTAAATTAAAACATTTGTGTCAATTATTATATTAATAATTCTATCTGGCTTGTGCATATCCTGACAATCTCCAACGACCATTTACTAATCTACTAATTGCTATTGTTTCGTCTTTATAATATACTGCCGTATTTTTTAAAGAGACAGATACTTGATCATCTTTTATCTTTTTAATTGTTCCTAGATGTGCAGCTGTTCCAATTATTAAAACAATATTTTCTCCTAACTTTATTTGGTCTTTATTTGAATCTAATAATCTATCAATTTTAGAATAATTAAGCTCTAGATTTTGAGACATTAAAGGTTTTGATTTTTCATCACAAATTAATTGCCCTATCATCTTATCTCCAGACACAAAAAATGGGTCCATACTTGTTCCTATTGCAATTAAACCGCCCGCATGAACTGTTTTAAAAGATACCCCATTAGAATTTAATGATTCTATGGTTAATTCTATAGGCTTTGTGATTCCAGGATATAACCAAACCTTTTGTTTAACTGAAAGATTACCACAAATTACTGCTCCGCCTAAAACTCCCCCTTTTATCTGATCTAATGGTGTTCCTGGTTTATTAATATCAAAAGATCTAACTATTCTCATCTTTAATGGAGACGTTGTATCAATCTCAGGCACAGGAATGTTAGCTAAAAGTGCATAAACTAAAGCATCGATGTTTGCATCAAAATGTGCTGAAGTTGGAATTATTGGAACATGACTATATCCTTCATCATCTAAAAATTTTCTAATTTTTTTATAATTTTCTAAAGCTTCTTCTTTTGTTACTAAATCTAGTTTGTTTTGAGCAACAACTAAATTTTTCAAGCCATGCATCTTAAGAGCAGAAAAATGTTCAATAGTTCTTGGTTGAGGACATTCCTCGTTAGCAGCAACAACTAAAATTGCGCCATCAAGTAACGTTGCACCAGAAAGCATAACAGCCATTAATGTTTCATGTCCTGGAGCATCAACAAAAGAAACTTTTCTTACAAGTTCTCTCTCTCCTCCGCACAAATGACATTTATTTGTAACTCCATAACCTTGTAGGCCTTGACAAGTTTTACACTTATAGAAACAAGCATCTGCATAACCTAGTTTTATAGATATACCTTGTTTAATTTCATCAGAATGTCTATCTGTTGATTGTCCGGTTATCTTTGAAGTTAATGTGGTTTTTCCATGATCAACATGCCCTACTACTCCAATATTTAAAACTGATTGTACTTGTTCCATATTATTCAAATTCTTTTTCTTTACCGAGGGTTTCTTTTTCTAAAAGAAAAGCTCTTGTACTTGTTCCATATTATTCAAATTCTTTTTCTTTACCGAGGGTTTCTTTTTC
>CAYWUF010000019.1:6325-9367 GCA_964461425.1 uncultured archaeon
TAAAAGAAAAGCTCTTGTACTTGTTCCATATTATTCAAATTCTTTTTTCCTAAAAATTATTACTTTTTCTTTTTCCCTTTCTTTCCAGATTCTTCTTCTTTCTTTTGCTTAGGGAATCTTTCTTCAAAACCGGTTATGTCTCCTGCTGTTAATTTAATATTAACTTGAGCAGTTTTTTCAATAACGATTCTTCCAGCAACTCTTACTCTTCTTCTTTCGCCTTTTCTGTCTGTCTTAAATCCAAGACCTTTTGTTGTTAATATCTTTTTTGAAGCTTCAGAGTCTAACTTTATATGCATAGGAAAACCTTGCTTATCTGAACCACCAGTAATTACTCCCTTTAAACCAGGACTAATACTTGATAAATCCACTTCATCTTTTATTTTCTTTCCAAGCAAATGTAATTTTATTTTTTCATCTGCTTCTACGTTAAAACTTTTTTTTGTTTTTGGATCTGATAATGTTAATCTCAAAATTCATACACCTCTTTTTATTGATTTTGTTTTCTATAAATTTCTATTTTAATTTCACTTATTATTTCTTGTTCTCTTGAACTTAAATCCCCTTCTAGTTTTTCAAGTTTAGAAATCTGATCAAGATTTAAACTTACTTTCAAAACATCGCCTTCTCTGAAATCTTTTAAATAAGTTGCATCTTTTAAAGACACAGCATATTCGTTACCATCTGTGGCAACATCTACTGCTTTACCGTCTTGTTGTACTCCTTCAACTGAACCGATTCTATTTCCATTTAATTCTATAACAGAACCAACAACCAAACGCCCTTCTAAAATTCGCACGCCAACAACTGCTGGTTTGGAACTTCTAAAAATGAAATTTGGAAGAACTTTAAAACTACAAGGATAAATTATTTCTTTAAGTAATTTATCTTTTTCTTGCTTTTTTAATTTAGACAACCATTCTTGATAGTCCTCAATTAATTTATATATGATATTGTTTTTAAATATAGGGATTTTCTGCTTTTCTATCTCATCTAAAAACTCTTGATTGATTTTTACATTAAATAAAAATAAAACGCCTTGTTCTTTATTTTTTTCATGTAATATTTTTAATTCTAATAAATCTTTACTTGTAAATTCGCCTATATCGGAGTTGGCAATTTCTATACATTCTTTGTCCAACAATTTGTGCAACGCCTCTAAAGACCCTAAAGTGTCTGCTTTAACAAAAGCTCCTGTACACCCTTTCTTTAAACAAGAATAGGCTCTAGTCTTTAAATTTTCTACAGTATCTTTATCATTTGCTGAAACAATTACTGCTCCTGGAAGACACTCAAAAATGTCTGGAGCAACAATCTTAATTCCTGCAGCAGCACTAACGCTTTCAATATTTTCAAAAGCACATTTTTTATCAACTGCAGTCATGAAGTTTGGCTTTAGTAAAGATTTAATTTTTGTTTGTTTAATTCCGCTTCTTGTTGGAAAACAAATTTCATCTTTTGCCTTTAAACAACCCTGATAAACAATAACGTCAACTGTAGGACCAATTCCTTTAAGTTCTCCAACTTCAAGAACTGCTCCTTGCACATAATCATTTTCATCAATTGTTAATTTCTTTCCTAAAAACTTTTGACTTAAGACTGTTAAAAATAAAATACTTTCAGGAAGTCCTAAACCACTTTTAACATTTGCAGGAATTATTGCAATCTGTTTTGTAAAGTCACTAACTCTATCAAATCTTTCTGCAGAAAAACCTTTTTCATAAAGTTGTCCTACAATCTTATAAATTTGTTCGTCTATCTTTTCTTGAACAGGTTTTATTTGATTATTAATACACAACAGTAAATCTTTTTCACAAACATTAAATCCGTGAATCAAATCTACTTTGTTTGCAATAACTATAAAAGGAACTTTATACATTTTTAAAATATTAATTGTTTGAACATCTTGAACTTGTAATCCTTTATTGATGTCCATTACTAAAACAACTAAATCTGCTAAAGACCCGCCTCTCTCTCTTAGATTATCAAAGGCATTGTGTCCTGGTGTATCTATAAACAACAACCCGGGAATCATTAACTCAAAGGTATATTTTTTCGCTAAATTTAAACAAAATTTATTTATAATTTCTATAGTTATTTCTGTTGCGCCAATATGTTGTGTGATTTTTCCTGCTTCTTTATCTACAATACTTGTACCTTTAATCATGTCTAGGAAAGTTGTCTTTCCAGAGTCTATGTGACCCATCACAGTAATTATTGGTTGTCTATAGACTATGTATTCTCACACTCTAAAATACGCAAATAAAGAAAGAATGCTCAAAATTATTGAGCAGCTTGTTTCTTTTGATGTCTTTGTTTTTCAATATGGTATGTATCAGTCCACTTGGTTTTTAATGGCTTATACTTTTTCTCTAATTGATTTTTTCTACATTTACTTGAACAGAAATAACTAACTGTTCCGTCTTTTTTAGCAAAAATGACACCAGTGCCTTTCTTTATTTCTTTACCACAAAATGTACAATTCATTTGTTTTCACCGTTTTAACGACCCCTTATGTCCTTTGCTTCTGATTCAGGATTCATTAAAATTAAAACATCGCCTTTCTTTACAAGACCTCTGACATTTCTTTTTTTAATTCTTCCTTTTTCAAAACCATCTAATATCTTACAAAGAACTTGAGTTGCTTCGCCTCTTGAGCCCGTTCTTCCAACGATTTCAACAATCTCTGCTGGAACTCCTTCTTCTGGCATAATTACTCAACTCCTTTATTCTTTTTTTTCAGCATCTGCTGTTTCTTCCTTTACCACAGGCTCTTCCTTAACTTCTTCTTTAGTTACAGGTTCTTCCTTTGCTACGGGTTTTTCTTTAGCTTCTTCTTTAACAACAGGCTTTTCCTTAACTACAGGCTTTTCCTTAACTTCTTCTTTAGCTACAGGTTCTTCCTTTGCTACAGGTTTTTCTTTCTTTTCTGCAACTTCTTTTTTAGCTACAGGTTTTTCTTTAACTTCTGTTTTTGCTTTTACAACTCCACCGCTTATTTCTTCAATCTTTGAAACTAAAGCACTAAATTCTTTCTTTAAT
>CAYWUF010000020.1:0-8039 GCA_964461425.1 uncultured archaeon
TCTTTTTTTAAAAATTTGTCTAACATAAATTATCGTATATAACAATTACTAACAACACTAGGGTTTGATATTAAATCACTATATGATCTTGCAACTAAATTTATTGCAAAAGAATTATCGTCTTGCGGTTGCATTAAATAAGTGAAGTTTAATTTGTTACCTTCTGGTAAAACACAATCCATTAGAGTGTTGTTTCCATCAATAATATAACAATAATCTAATATTTCTGGTGTTGGTGATTCATAAATAGTTAAATTAAAATCAATTACTTTCATTGTACTACAATCGGTTTCACCAATAACGCACGGTTCTCCGTTTGTGTCATACAATCCAAATTCCCTATAAGCACAAGCAGTAGATTTGATTCGCGGAGGAAAGATTGCACTATCTGTAATTTTATCCATTCTTTCTTGAGAAGTGTCTACTGTGTCTCTACTTGAACTTCCTGTTGAAACAATTATAAAAATCACAATTATAGCTAAAATTATAACGCCTCCAATTATTAGCAAATATTCAATCGCGCCTTGTCCTTTATTATTTAACATCTAAATTACCTTCTATTGTGTTCCTTTCACACTCTCACTCTGATAGTCTTTAATTTTGTTGGTGTTCTTTTGTGCGAGTTGCTTTAAGTAATATCCTGTTAATAACGCAGCTAAAACTATTACACTTATTATTAATAAAGCCTCTAAAGAAACTTGCCCTTTTTTATCAGTTAATATTTTTTTCATATCATACAACTCCAGACAACATCCCAGAAATTACCATTTGAGAGACTGAATAAATTATCATTGCAACAACAACCATTACTGGAAACATCAATATAGATTTTGCAAACTTTCCTTCTCTCATTAAACTTACAATTACAGCAGCAGCTGCAACTTCTAACAAAACATAAACATCAAGTAACATCGCCATAGTTTTTTGAGTAGCTTGAGAAACTAACAAAGCTTCGCCTGAAGCAACCCCAGAAGTTGACGCAACTTCCGTTAAAAATGTAGTTATAACATTTGTTAAACCAAAAATAAACGGAGCAATAACGGCGCCAGCTGCAAAAATAAAAATTGTTTGTAGCATAGTTTTGGTTTCTCTTTCTTTTTTAATACGATACATTGTTTTTGTATCATTAGCAATATCGTCTAAAACTTCAGACAACTGCGCACCAGTTTTTAAACATTCTTGAATTAAAGTTATTGTTCTTTTAACAATCTTAGAATCAACTCTCTCAACTAAATTATTTAAAGAAACAGACAGAGTGTCGCCCATCTCTAGTCTTCTAATTACTTCATTATACTCTAGAGAAAGAGCACCAAAATCTGCAGAACTAGCTTCCCTTAAAGAATATTCAAAAGAAGAGCCAGATTTCATGGTGTCAGCAATCAATCTTAAAGAATCTGGCCAATATCTTTCTATTTCTTCTATATGTTTATTATAGTAATAATATGGTAAACCAAGCCCTAAATCTAAAATTATTGCAAAAGCTAAAAATCCGATTCTGGTGTCTATAAAATATAAAGCTCCACCAATAATTAAAGCCATAACAAAAAATATAGCAATCCAGTATAACGCAGGCACTTTAAGTTTCATTGAACTTAAAAAAATTTGATATCTTTCTAACATTTTTGACAAAATAAATCACACTTAAACTTTTGGCTCTATCATCTTAATATAATATGCAATGAATATAAATATTGCAGGCATCACAACTAAATAAATTAAAGCTAACAATTGAGGGGTTAAAACACCAGGCAAAAATAATGCCCCGCCTTGCCCGATTGGAGCATTAGCAATTGCGCTAAGAATTGCTAAAAACACAGGCAAAACAATTGCAACAAAAATAAAAATAATTCCAAAGAAATTCATTTTTTCTCCAAACTGTTTTGAAGACTCCATTAAATCAAATGAAACGGTGTCTGCAACACTATTGATACTTTGAGATAAGTTTCCACCGGTATTTAGTGTTCTAATAATGTGGAATAATGCAGTGTTTAAATTTTTAGATTGACTTCTAAGAGCCATGTGTCTTAAAGCAGTTTTTGTGTCTGTTCCATTTTCAATCTCAATAATAGTTCGTGTCATTTCTTCTGAAAAAACACCATAATCGTTTTGTGCAACAGATTGAAGAGTTTTATATAGACCTATACCTGCAGACAATTCAGTTGAAATGTGTCTTAGAGCATACGGTAGTTCAGTATCAATATAAATTCCTCTTTGCTTTGCTTTTTGCATAGGCCCAAGATAAGCAATTCCTAAAAGTAAAGCTAAAAATAAAAAGAAAGCAATAAACGGAACCATTACTAAAAATAAAGGAGCAGAAACAACAAACACTAAAATTAAAATAAAAGTTAATATTCCTGTAACAAGAATGGCATAAATGATTGACAAAACCAGATGTTGAACAAGCGTTTTTTTAATATCTGCAGAATATAAGTTAAATGCAATTTTTCTACCAATGGAATTTTTTAGAAATATTTTTACTAAGCCATTTATGGGTTTATGAAAAAAAGAATAAACTTTAACTGCGCTTTTATCTAACCCAGAACTGCTATTTGAAAGAAGCTTTGCTTCTGTGTCTACATTTAATTTTGCTAATTTACCTTCTGAAATTATATCTCTTAATTCTTTTAAATGCCCTTCAGAAACTTGCCCAGAAGATTGTCCGGTATTTTCTTTCTTTTCTTTATCTTTTAATTTCTTGACAATGTTTTGAACAGTATCAAAATCTAAAGCTCCCTGATTTGAAGATTTATCATAGTCTTTTTTTAGATTTTTCAATTGTTTATTATCATCAGCCATAAACATCTAACTCAATTTATTTTTTTATATAGGTTTCTTGAATTCTCTTAGATACGTCATTAATATCTCTGATATTATTATCAACTAACTCTTTTATAAGTTTTATCCTTTTTGTTAAAATTCCAGCAATGTCTGAATCATCATATCTAGTATATGTTTTTATTATATCAAAGTATTTTATTGGATACTCTGTTCTTTCAAGACTATCTGTTTGTGGATTCCATTTAAAAATAATGTTTGCTTTAGGATTATTTTCAAAAACACCCTCAATTTCTGCAATCTCAGTTATTCTTCTTACTTGTCCTTTTGCAGTGTTTAGTCTTTTTTGAACAACAATTAAATCTAAACCAGCAAGCATAAGCATCGGAACATCCATTGGAGGAGAAGTAATTCTAACAAGCGTCTCTCTTGCTGAATTTGCGTGCACTGTGCCCATACACCCATCGTGACCAGTATTCATTGCAGTAAATAACGTTGTTGCTTCAGCACTTCTAATTTCACCAACAATTACTCTGTCTGGCCTCATTCTTAAAGTATTTTTAACTAAAATTTCTAACGTGATTTCTCCGCCACCCTCTAGCCCTGGAGGCCTTCCTTCAAAACGAATGGTGTGTTTTATTGGCAATTTCAGTTCAGCAGTGTCTTCAATAGTTATTACTCTACTCTCATCTGGTGTGAAATTTGCAAGCACATTTAACAGAGTGGTTTTTCCTGAACCTGTCCCTCCAGAAATTATAATGTTAGCAGGTTTAGCACCAAACCCTTCAACTGCACACCACAAAAAAGCAGCAACCTCTAAATTTAAAGTTTTAAAATTAATCAAATCAACAACCGTGTAAGGATCATCTCTAAACTTTCTAATAGTTACTGTTGACCCATCAATTGAAGCAGGTGGTATTGTCGCATTAACACGAGAGCCGTCTGGTAGTCTAGCATCTAATAACGGACTAGAGATATCTACTCTTCTTCCTAAAATTCTTGCAATCTTATCTACTAAATCTTGTATCTCATTATCATTATAATATACCACATTAGTATACATCATTCCATAATCCTTATGGTAAACATAAGTTGGTTTATTAGGACCAATAATCATAATTTCTTCAAGCTTAGTGTCGTGAATCAACGGGTCAATCATTCCAAACCCAACCATCTCGGTAACTACTGCTTTAGCATAGAAAGTAAACATGTGCTTTGGAACATTAATCTCTGGAGCGTTTTCTAAAATTTCAATAATTTTTTGATAATAAATATTTTGTCTTTGAACAGGATCTCTAATCTTATAAGGATCAGAAGTAATAAGCCTTGTTGTTGCTTCTTTAAGAGTGTTAATTATCATTTTTTGACTAGGAGAAGACTTAGGTATATTTGCCTTATAATACATTAAAGAATCTCCTTCTATTCTGTAAATTTCAGTGTCATCATACTTAGTAACTAGCTTACCGTTTTGTTCCCAGTTTGCAAGTAAAACATCAATCTCTCTAGAATCGTCTTTTTTGTTAATCATTTCGGCTATTGGTTTTGTTTCTTCTTGTGTTCTTGGTTGAGAAGAAGTTGATGTGAACATGTCTTTTAAACTATCTAATTTTGATTCTGTTTGCTTGTTATTTATTTTGTTTCTTATTTCATTTAAGTCTATTGCTTTAACAGGCTCTTCAATTTTCTTTTCAGTTGTTTCAACAACTTTTGGCTCTTCTGCTTTCTTTTCGCCCATCTGACTTTTTAATTCGTCTAAATATGAAACCATGTTTTACACCTAATCATTCTATTATTATTAACTGCGCAAGTAAAGCTTCTAACTGTATTCTGTCGTTAGCCCCTTGTACTAGTCTAAAATTAAACTCTGCAATCTTGTCTATTATTTTTAATTTTTTATCAATGGATATTTTATCTTCTGGATAACTTATTATCTTTTTATATATATGACTTATTATGTCTTCTCCAGAAAGACCGTGATCAAATATTAAGCTTTCTAGTTTTCCTCTTGCTTTTAAGAAATCTTTCTCTAGACAAGCATCTATTAAACTAATAATATCTTGTGGTTGTGCTGAATTTGAAACAACATAAATGTCTGCTTCAGTAATGTGTTCTGAAGTTGATGCTGCAGTTTGTAATAAATTAATTGCTGTTCTTAAATCTCCTTCACAAACTTCGTTAATAGCAATTATTGCTTCTTTGTCTATTTTTATTTTTTCATTTTCAACAATAAACTCAATTCTTTTTTGAATATCTTCTTTTGTTAACGGTTTAAATTTAAATAAAGCACACCTACTCTGAATTGGTGGAATTAATTTAGAAGAATAGTTTGCGTTTAGAATAAATCTAACTGTGTTAGTGTACTTTTCCATGGTTCTTCTTAAAGCCTGTTGTGCTTCAGAAGTTAAAGCATCTGCTTCATCTAAAAATATAATCTTAAAACTTGAGGTTAATGCTATTGTTCTTGCAAAATCTTTAATTGCTCCTCTAACAACTCCAATTCCTCTCTCGTCACTTGCATTTAGTTCTAAAAAATCTTGAGAATACCCTTCTCCAAATAACTCTTTAGCTAGAGCTATTGCACAACAGGTTTTTCCAACGCCAGGAGGTCCTGCAAAAAGCATGTTAGGAATTGATTTTTTCTCAACGTATTTTTTAAGTTTTGAAACAACGTGTTGCTGGCCCGATATCTCGTCAAGTCTAAATGGTCTATATTTTTCGGTCCAGGGCGCTGATGTAGTTGTAATCATAATTATACTCATTAATATATTATAGTTATTTTATTTGTCTATCAACTTGTTTTTAAATATATTCTTTTTAATTTCTAAACTATTTAAAACACTATTGGGTTATTAATTATATTTAAAATGGAGAAATAAATATGAATAAAATATTAAAAACAAGCATTCTTTTTATACTCGCATATGCTTTAAGTCAACTTGCAATTTATTTTTTATCTAAAGATAATTTTTTTAAAAGTCCTATGTATATTCTTTTGCCAATTGTTGGTTTTTTTGCGTTTTGGTATTTAACACCTGTTGTTGAGAGATACACTAATTGGAACTTCTATGTTATTCTTGGATTGTTTATAGGAATCTGTTTGATTGTGCAATATATAATAATGTATATTTACGCTTATCAGATATACGTCATACTAAACAAAATGACAATACCAAAAGATTTAGGGATTTTTAAACAATTTCTAAGTTCTGCTTTCTTTCCGTTTGTAATTAGTGCGGTATTTGGAATGTTTGCTTCAAAGAAAAAGTTAATATGAAGTCTATTTTTATAAAGACCTTTGGTTGTACATTAAACCAAAGGGACGGAGAAGATATTGTTAAGGGGCTGGTGCTTTCAGATACAGAGAAAAACGCAGACATTATTATCATTAACACTTGTGGTGTTAAAGAACAAACAGAAACTAAAATTTACAAATATATTACTGACAATATCTTGCCTCTTAAAAAAAAAGAAATAATTGTTACTGGTTGCTTAATAGACATTAATTCTGAAAAACTAAAAATGCTTCTTCCTTTTGCTAAATTTTATAAAATTTCTCAAAAAGCTAAATTGATTAAAGAGCTAGATAAACATAGGCAAAAAACTATAGAAAAAGAACAAATAACAAAAGCAATAATTATAGCTAATGGTTGTCTTGGTAATTGTTCCTATTGCGCAGTTAAATTTGCAAGAGGAAAATTGGATAGTAAACCAATTACTGAAATTATTGATGAAATCAAAAACGCAACAAATTTAGGAGCAAAAGAAATTCTTCTAACTGCTCAAGATACTGCTTGTTATGGTTTTGATCTTAATACAAATATCATAATGCTACTTAAAGAAATTATTAAAATACCAGGCGACTTTAAGATCAGACTTGGAATGGGTAATCCTCAGCATTTAAGAAAAATTAAAAAAGAATTATCTGAAGTTTTTAAAAACGAAAAAATCTATAAGTTTCTGCATGTTCCAGTTCAGAGCGGAAACGATTCTGTGTTAAAAAAAATGAACAGATATTATTCCAGAAAAGAATATCTAGAACTTATTTCTTACTTTAAAAAAAATATTAAAGACTTAACACTAGCAACAGACGTCATTGTTGGTTTTCCAACAGAAACTGAAAAAGAATTTAAAGATACCTTAAGTTTAATTAAAAAATGCAATTTTGATGTAGTTAATATCTCTAGATTTGGGCAAAGAAAAAATGTAGAAGCAAATAAATACCTAGACCTTTCAGGAACAATCAAAAAAGAAAGATCAAGAATAACAACAACGCTTTGCTCAGAGATTGCTCTTAAAAATAATAAAAAGATGATTGGCAAGACAAAAGAAATAACAATAACAGAAATTGGAAAAAATAACACAAGTATCGGTAGAACAAACGAATACAAACAGGTTGTTGTTCTTAAAAAGCACAAACTTGGCGAAAAAATAAAAGTTAAAATAAAAAATGCAAAAACAGGGTATCTTATCGCCTAATTTTAAAAATAGTTAATTATTTAAAAAGAATTCTACACATATATTATATTATCTAAGAAATATATAAATAAAACTAAGAAAAACAAAACTGAGAAACTATGAGTATGGATATTGCTTTTGCATTAAAAAAATATGTACAAAACATAAAACTTGTTCTTGCAACAAGTCTATTGTTAATATTTACTTTATTTTTAGTTAATCCTTTGTTTAGTCTTGCTGGTGGGAGTTTAAATATCACTTATGATCTTCTAAACCAAGAACCTACAATTATTCTTTTAACAGTTATTGCTTTTATTGTAATTATTTTTGCATATTCTCTTTTACAAACCTTAATTGTTTATAAAGTTGAGAGAGAATATGGTTTTGAAAAAAAATATTCTATAGAAATTAAAAGACCATTTTTACAATCACTTAAATTTAATATTTCTTTTTTCTTATTAATCTATATAGCTTTGTGCTTTTTATTTGATATGGGGTTGTTAAATAATTTTTTAATAAATCTAAGTTTGTTAATAATAACTGCCCTTTTCTGGTTTATTCCACAAATCATAGTTATGGAAAAACAAAGTGCAGAGTATGCTCTAGTGATTAATTTAAACTATATAAAAAAGAACTGGATTTATTTTATTTATCTTTTTGTTACTGTTTTTATTTTAACACTTGTAACTTATATTATTGATATTGCTTTTGGAATCTTTACAGGACCAATAATTGCAACAGTTTTCTTTGTGGTCTTTGTTATACCATTTATTGAAATATTAAAAACAGAAGTTTATTTAGATAAATAT
>CAYWUF010000020.1:8139-9198 GCA_964461425.1 uncultured archaeon
TTGAAGTTACTGGAGAATATAATATTCTGATTAGAATCATGGCTCTTGATAAAGCAGACCTTAAAATGTTACTAGATAATATTTTTCAAATAGACGGAATTACTAAAGCAAGTATTCTTACACTGCTTAAAGAACACAAAAATAGTAAAAACCTTCCAAGAAAAATACTACAAACTACTTTTTAATTTGAAAACAAATGGATTTAATAATTTCAGAGAAAGCAATTGCAGGAAAGAGAATTGCTGGCATTCTTTCTAACAATAAATTTAACACAGTTGTAGAAAACGGAGTAAATTGTTTTTCATTTGAATGGAATGGAAAAGAAACAATGGTCATTCCTTTAAGAGGGCACATTAACACTGTTGATTTTGTTGGAGATAATAATTATTGGAATATCTTTGCTCTTGATATCTTAGCAGACAAACAACTAGCATACTTAGCTGTTGAAAAATCAATCATCTCTTGTCTTAAGAAAAAAAGAAATAACTTAGAAAATATCGTTGTTGCAACAGATGCCGATAGAGAAGGGGAGGCTATTGGTGTTGAGGCTTATAACTATGTTGTTGAAAACAATAAAAACACTAAACTACACAGGGCTTATTTTAGTGCTTTAACTGAAAAAGAAATAATTGATTCTTTTAATAATTTAAGAAAGGTTGATTTTAATTATGCAGATTCTGTTTTTGCTCGTCAAGAGGTTGATCTTTTGTGGGGTGCAATATTAACTAGATATCTCTCAGTTGTTGCTAACAGAAAAGGCAAAAACTTTATTTCTGCTGGAAGGGTACAAACACCTTTACTTAACTTAATTGTTGAGAGAGAACTTGAGAGACTTAGATTTGTTCCTGAGAAATATTCAGAAATATTTGCTGATTTTAATAAGAATAAAATAAAGTTTGTTGGTAACCATAAGGACGGAAAATTCTTTGATGTTGAAAAAGCAAAAAAGATTTTTGAAAATATAAAGAATGAAAAAAGCGGAGTTGTTAAAGCTGTATCTAAAAAAGAAAAAACACTTAACAGACCGGAACCGTTTAACACAACTAGTTTTTTAAGAGC
>CAYWUF010000021.1:0-9189 GCA_964461425.1 uncultured archaeon
CTAAAAAATACGAAAACATTGTTTCTATAATCATAACAAATTATGAAACAAAATCCTTTTAAATAACAACAGAACCAATAAAGAATAAAAGACTAGCAACAGGCATTAAAAATATTAAATAAACTATAGTTTTACGTAAGTCTGATTCTAACATACTAAGATAGATTGATGAAATAATAACATATTCTATTATGTAAATTATTGAGCAATAATAACAAACAGTAAATAAACTACTATTGCTTATTAATTGTGATTGACTAATCAACGTTAAATCTATAGTTCCTGTTAGTTTCTTTACTAAAGAAATAACAACCCCTAATATCCCCGGAACAATAAACCCCCCTGCAAAAATAATAGTATATTTCTGTATTAAAAGAGCAGAGTTTCTCTCATCAAGCAATTGTTTAGATCTTAAAAAATTATTTGCAAAAGAACGATAGTCATTAACAGTTACTGTTCCTGTTGTTACAGAAGTATATAGTAAATCTAAAAACTGATCTATAATTTCAGAATTATATTTTTTAGAAAATATTTGAAAAACACTTTTAACATTATGCCCATCTTCTATTTTCTTTAAGATGATTTTAAATTCTTTAGAAACAATCTTGTGGTTTGAATTTGAGAGTTTGTAAAGTAACTGCTTAAGATCATTTGTTCTTGGTTGACTTGATAAAACTAAAACTTCATCAAGCAAAGCAAGTTCTAGTTTTTGCTTTTGTTTGTTTCTTTTATATTTTTTAAAAAGAATATATAAAACGTAAAAAGAAGCATTAATAATAACTAAATAAAATAAAACTAAATAAACATTAATGTTAAATAAGAACAAAACTATAAATAAAATAAAATTAAAGAATAGGAACAAATAATTCTTATTTAAAATATTTAATCTCATTTTTAAACTCCTAAAATCAAACTAAATTTGCCCTCATAAACAAAAGAATAAACATATCAATTATTGGAAATAAAACTAATGTAATTGAAATCACTCCAAAAGAAGAAATTGAAATTTCAAAGAAATTACTACCCACTAAAAAGAACATTAAAAACAAAGCAGGAACAATTGCTGAAACTACAACAAAAACTAAAGACAAGAAACTAAGTTTTGTTGAATAGTTTTTAATTGCTAGACTTTGTTGTTCTACAAAATTATTTGAAAGAAGTCTAAAGGTGTCTGCTTTATTTTTAGTCCCGCTTTGTAGAATGTCATTAACTTGATAGATTACTCTTTCTAGTTCTTTACTGCTTTTTCCTATTTTCTCTAAAGCAGACTCTAAAGTATAGCCTTTCTTTAAAACTAAATCTAAAGCCTTATTTATCTTTTCGCCAATAACAGTGTTCTTCTTTGCTTGATTTTCTAAAGATAACTTGATTGGAATATTTTTTTCTAAATCGCTTGCAAGAGAGTTTAAGAAGAACGGCAGTTCTCTTAAGAGTCTAGTCTTTATGTCCTGTTCTTTAATCTTTTTTATAAAATAAATTATTGAAAAGAAAAGAACACTATAGGTTAATTCTAAATAAAATAAATATTCTAAATTAAAAGAATAAACAAAATCTACAAGTAAAAATACAATTACAATTAAAATCGCTCCAATCAGATAATTTTTATATTTAGTTAGCATTTTTCTTCTTTTCTTTAGTTTTAATAGATGGCAAATAACACCTTAACTTCTCTTCTTCTTTTTCAATTCTGTCCATTAATTCTTTCTTTGTTTTAATTCCAAAGGAAATCTGAAATTTAGCCATTAGTTTCTCAGGATAATTCTTAAATACTAATTCTTTTTTTTTAAAATCATATTCAAAAATCTTATTTATCTTAATCTCATTATTTACATAATTAATTTCAGAAATCTCAAATATCTTTCGTCTGTCTTTTGTGTTTGTTTCTTCTAGAGTGTATTCATTATATCTTCTCTGAGTAACAATCAAATCAACAGAAGAAATGTCACTTTCTAAAACGCCATAAGAAACAAACCTTAAAACTGCATCTCTTGCAGACTGTGCATGAAAAGTAGTGTATGTTCCTTTTGCTTGTCCACAAAGTAAAGAATCAATTAATGCCCCGGATTCTTCTCTGGTTCTAACTTCTCCAATTACAACTTTATCTGGTCTCATTCTTAAAGTATTTATAATTAAATTCTCCATAGTTATTCCAAGTTCTTTATTTACAGTTGTTTGAACTTTATGGGGATGGCTTATGTTTATCTCATGAACTTCTTCAACTAAGACTAACCTTTCATCTTTTGGAATGAACTCTAAAAACGCATTTAAAGTTGTTGTCTTTCCTGAACCTGTGTTACCAACAACAAAAATATTTGCGTCTGTTAAAAATGTCAACTTAAGAAAAGCAAGAGCTTTAGAAGAAATAGTCCTTAATCTTAAAAGATCATAGATTGTAAAAGGAATTTCTGAGAATTTTCTAATAGTTATTGCAACAGTTTCTGTTATTGGTGAAATAATTGCATTTAAACGAGTATGATCTTTTAATGCCGCATCCATTAAAGGATTTTTAAGAGTAATATATTTATTTGAAAACCATCCTAGTTTGTTAATAATGTCTTTTAACTTTTGTTCAGAAATATATTTTAGATTAGTCTCAAGCCACCCATAATTTCTATGATAAACAAAAACTGGAGAGTTTATTCCAATAATACTTATCTCTTCAAGATTAAAATCATTTAAAAGTTGTGTTAATGGACCATATTCAAACAAATTGTTAACTGCTAAATCTATAAGATACAGAAATTGATCATTGTCTAATTCTACATTATTTTTATAACAATATTCTATTAATTCGTCTTCTAGGTCTTTTTTTATACTTATAGTTAGTTCTTCTGTTTTAAATTTATAAGAATCTAAAATTTCATTAATTACTTTTATTTCATCATTTGAAAGATTTTGATATTTTAAAAGATACATTAGTTTTTCATTAGATTTTATAACTCTTTTATCTGTTGATAAAACTTGTGTTATTTCTTCTTTTGTTATTATGTAGCCAAGATATTTCTCTAGAATAGACTGCAGAGAAGAATGGTCTAAATCTTCACAAAATTCTAAAACGTCTCTGTTTGCATAATAACAAGGCATTAGAAAAGAATTATTAAGACAAAGGTCACACTTACTTGCTTTTCCTTTATTAATAACAATTGCTTTTTCAGGACAAGCATCTATACATTCTAAACAACCCGTGCATTTTCCTAAATCAATTGTAACTATTCCACTCTCTTGCTTAATTATTGCTCCTTCTTTACAGGCTTTTACACAAGGTGCGTCTTTACAGTTTTTACAATTGAAAACAGAAAGGTCTTTTTTTGTAAAATTCTTATAACAATTTATAAAAACATCTCTTGTAGGTGTTTCTTTTAATTTTAAATACATCATATATCTTTAATCAAAAAGAAGAATATAAATACCAAGTATGCTTTTTTTTGTGAAATTGTCAAAAAAGCATTATATTTTAAAATATTAAGAGACATAAATTAAATATGACAGAATATATAATATTTGCACCAAATAAAGATCTATCTTTAGCAAATACAATTTCTAATGACACAAACATTCCATTAGGGCATATGGATGTTAAAAAGATCAACGATAGTGAAACTCTTGTTGATATTAAGAGCCATGTACAACATAAAGAAGTATTCTTATTATTTAACATTGTTAGTCCAGTAAATGACTCTTTAATGGAAATATATCTAATAACAGACACTCTTGTAAAGAGCGGAGCAAGATGTGTACATCTAATACTTCCTTATCTTCCATACACAAGAATACTTGACGCCCAGGTTAACAAGATTAACTTCAACCTAATTGTTAGACAATTTCAAATTGCAGGAGTTACTTCGATTTATACTTTTGATATTTATTCTCCGCAGTTAATTAATGCTTTTAAGATTCCAGTATATAACATAAGTATAAAAAAGATATTTTCATATATCTTAGAACAAAAATTTAAAGCTAATAAAAACCTAGTAGTTACTACTCTAGATTATGAACTAAGAGACAGGGCAGCAGATATTTCTAAGATACTTAGTTGTGATTTTGTATATACTACTAAGATTGACGAAAATCAAGAAAATGGTTTTGAAATAAATAAATCAGTTAATGATAAAGATGTTTTATTGATTGGAAATAGAATTGCAAGTGGAGAACTAATTGTAAGATTTTCAAATTACTTAGCATTAAAAGGAGCAAGAAACATCTATGTGATTGCAACTCATGGATTATTTAATGAAGGTGGGGTTGAAAGACTTAATAATTCTATAATTAAAGAAATCTATATCTTTTCTTCACCAAAAAGTAAGATCTCAAGCAAGATTAAAGTTATTCCTTATGCTCCAATTTATAAAGAAATTATTACAAGAATTGTGGATAAAAAAAATATAATCAGCTTTATAAACTAATTGATAGTAATATATGTATATTTCTTATTAAAAAAAAATGTGATAAAATTATGATAAAAAGTAGAGTTGCTGATACCGCAGAAACAAATAACACCGTCTTAGAGATTATCTTAGATGATGGTGATGAAGTGATAGATTGTGTTGAAAAAGCATTTATCCAAAATAATATTAAAAAAGCCGGACTTCTTGGAGCAACAGGAAGACTTAAGACTGTTAAAGTTGCTACAACAAAGACAGGAACTTTAAAACAAAGAGAATATGATAGTTGTTTGATTAAAGGGGTTTCTGGAGAATTTAACAGAATAAGAGATAATGAATATATGGGGGATTTTCATATATCTTTAGCAAGAGATGATATCCATATTGTTAGTGGAGTTTTAATTAAAGCTTTTGCTGAAGGAGAAGTTAGAATAAAATTTAAAGTTATTTCTGACTTAGAAGTTGGAATAATTAACACTCCAGAAGGGCAAAAAGAAGTAACAATGGTTAAACAAAAGATACTTGATGAAACAGTTACTCCAACAAAACCAAAGAAACCAATGATTATTGGTTAATTTATTTTTTTTAATATAATATTAAAAACAGTTTACTTTTTCTTTCTTTTTATAAAACCGAAAAATCTTTACGCCCCAGGTAGGATTTGAACCTACGACCTATCGATTAACAGTCGATTGCTCCAACCACTGAGCTACTGAGGCAGAGCTTTTCTTGGAAAAAAAGTCTCTAAAAAGAACTAAGATGTTGTTCTTATATAATATATCTCTGCATAAAAATGTTTATAAAGATTTCTTTATAATAACAAACTTATAGTTAAAATATCTCTTACTCCTGTTAAAAAGCCTAAAACAATTATTATTAACTTAATATAGGTTCTTTCTTGTTTGTCTTCTATAATTTTGTCTACAACTACTATGAATAAGATTGAAAGAAGAACCTTAACAATAGGGAAAAGAATGGGAGAAATTGATATTAATGCTCTAGAAACTGGGTGTTGTTCATAAAGTATATTTCTAAAAAAATAAATTCCAAAAAATGTTGCAAAAGAATCAATAAGCTGACTTAAAAGTATTAGTTTGTTTTCTAAAGGTTGAAAGAAGTTTTTATTAAATATCTTTGTAGTTTCTAAGATTAGAAAATAAAAGAAAAGGATAGTAATAACACAAAAAAGCAAAACAGGTAAATGACTAATGTGTATTAGTTGATAGATTAACAATGGTAAAGAAAACAAAAGCCCAAGAGGAATTAATAAACGATAATATCTTTCTTTAAATAAAAAGATTGAAAAGAAGAAAGAAATGAGGAATATTGCTGCAATCAAAATTAACCAACCAGGTGTGTGAAAATAAAACCCAAGCTCTAAAGGGGAATTGGAGTGTTTTATTAGCCACACACCAGTGTATTCTTGTTCAAGTATTCTTAGTAATGAGCCTAAAAGAACAAAAGAAAGAACAGAGTAGATAAACTTTCTGTTAATTTCTATTTTTAAATGTCTTAACACTTTATAGAAGATAATTGCCAAAATAAAAATAACAAAAGTATAAAGTGTGGTGTTTATTAGATTATATCCATTTAAGAAAAGATTGTTTAAAATATGCTCCATTTAAATTAATTTATATTTTTAATTATATATAAATTGAGAGTATGGATTTTTTTGTGAAATTGTTATGTTTGCTATTAAAATTGAAAAAAGTAGAGCGCAAGAAGTAATTGCTAAGTTAAGAGAAGAAAATAATCTTAATAATAAATATAAGATTAAAAGAGATGAAAATTCTGTTTTTATTCCAGTAAATCAAATAACTTCTGATCTTCTTGACTTTAAAACTGAAGAAACATTAGAACAACAAAAATCTGTTAAAAAGAACTATAAAGATATTTTACTAGAAGAAGGATTATCTTCTGAAATTGTTTCTGAGATTAATAGTGCTTATGATATTGTTGGAGATATTATCGTTATTGGAATAGATAAGAAATATACAAATTATTATCCTGAAATTGGAAAAGCATTGTTGCAATTACACCCTAATGTTAAAACAGTTTTAAATAAGATAGGAGAACATAAAGGAATCTACAGAACACAAGATATGGAACTAGTTTTTGGAGAAGACACAAGAGAAACTATAATTAAAGAAAATGGGTGTAGGATTAAGATTGATGTTGAAAAAGTCTTTTGCTCAACAAGACTTTCAGAAGAAAGAAGAAGGATTGTAGATTTAGTTAAACCTAAAGAAACTATTGGCGTTTTCTTTGCAGGCGCTGGGCCTTTTTCTCTAGCAATTGCTAAAAATAAAGAAGTCACTGAAGTTGTTTCTATTGAACTTAATGATTTAGCTGTTAAATACTTAATTGAAAATATTAAGCTAAACCATCTTGAAGGAATTGTTAAACCAGTTCTGGGAGATGTTAAAATTGAGGCATTAAAGTTTCCTAAATATTTTGACAGAGTGATTATGCCACTACCTAAATCTGCGGAACTTTTTTTAGATAGTGCCATCTTTGCTTGTAAGGTTGGGGGGTATATACACTTGTATAAGTTTGTAAGTAAAGATGACCCATACACAGAAGCTGAAAAAGAAATAGATGATATTGCTAAAGAAAATAAAGTAAATCTAGAAATAGTAAATAAAAGAATAATAAGAAGTTATTCTCCTTCTATTGTTCAGATTGTTGTAGACATCAAACTTATTTCTTAAAAGTTCTTTTAAAAAATTGGGGTTTTGTTTTTCCTATTTCTACTTTTTTCTTTAAATTAATTCTTGGAATAATAATTTTGTGCTTTGTTAAAAAAACACCTAACATTCCTTCAAGAACTTTTGTGACTACAAATCTTGAATCACCTGAATTAATTTTATTTAAAACAACAAACCCGCTTTTAGAACCAAAAGTAACATACTCTGTTTTATTCCAGTCAAACTTTTTAGAAGAAGGTCTAAAGCTTCCAACCAAACAATCAATAAATTTTGTATCTTTAGGAATTTTAAGTTTCTTAAAAAGAACATCAAATAAATGTGCGTGAGAGATATTACCAAAAACTACAAAATTCTGAGAATTAGTTCTATAGTAAATAATTCATTGAGATTTAGATAAGAAATTATTTTTAGGATAAATGAAAGTAAAATTATGATTGATTCTTACATGATAATCCGAAAGTTTTATATTTTCAGGTTCTATTTCATAATTTTGATATTTCACTTTCTCTTCCAACCTATTTCTTTTTTAGTTTTACTATTTTTGATTTGGGTTTAATGGATTTAACAACTGATTTTTCTATAACTTTTGAAGAAATATGTTTATTTTCTTTGTCTTTAATTATTTGTAATTCCTTAAGATAACTTTTCTTCATATCTTCATAAGTAAATTTACTAATGTGACCGTCAACTAATTTTTTCTCTAATTCAAATAAAGCTTTTTGTATTTTCCCTTTCTTGCTATTATGTCTTTCAAGTTCAACAACAATAGTTATTATCATTAGAAACAAACCACCAAGTATGACATACATTACAGCTGTGTTTTTTGAAGAGTCTTGCTTCTTATAAACATAAACGTTTTGTTTTTCTTGTGTTTTTGGAACTGTAATTGTTTCGTTAATGTCAATTATTATTTCTCCTTTTTCTGGAATTATTATATCAATTATTCCTGCATCGTTATAGTAACTATGAACTATTGATTCAATAATATAAAGTTCTTTAGAAATATTTGCAATAGAATTTGCAGTTTTTAAATTTGTTTCTGCTTTAGTTGTGTTTTTAGATTTATAAAATTGATATTGTTTGTAATAGTATAAAGAATGATCAAAAAACATTTTAGACCAAACATTTTCAGTTTTTGCCATTTCTTGTGGCAATTTTAATTCTGATAATTGATTATGCTTATCTATAAATATATTTTCATCAAACGCTTCTTTTAAACTCTCTTTTCTAGAAATTAAAACAGCCTTTGCTGAAGCAGAATCATAAAGAGAAGTTACATACCAACCCATCTCAAAGTCTTTTCTTGCTGCTTTTATTCTTCTTTGTAAATCCTCGTCTCTACTTACAGATTCATCAGCTAACACCATTTCATTTTCTAAATCAACAATATATTTTTGTGCCAGATCTTTAAAATGATTACTTTCTACAAAAGTTGGACCGTTATTTGTAATTCCAATATCTAAGAAATCACTTGCAATCTCAATCCAAGCAAGAGCATAACTATAATTCATAACTTTGTCAATACCGTTTACTTGGGGGCTCTTATTTGATTTAATATCATCAATTTTATTTTTTGCCCAAACTATTCTTTGTCTAGCACTTATACACCATTCTATCTTATCCAAAGAACAATGCTTAGATCTATTTTCTACTAAAGAAATTCTCTTTTCAATCTCTTGTAACCTTAAATTGTAAATTGTAGATTCTTGAGAAATTATTGAAGGATTATTTACAATCTCATCAATTGTAATTAAATACATTTTTGCTAAAAAGGCCTCATTTGCAGAAGTGTATAAATAATTATTTTCTGAATTTTTTTCTGCAGAAACAATAGCGTCTTTAGAATATTCAACTAAAGATAAAAGTCCTTGGACTATTGAACTATCTTTAATTGTACTAGTGTTAATACTATTCTCAGTTCTACTCAAAATCCCCTTTGCATCAACAACATACTTATCAACAATTCCTCTCATTGGATTTAATGCTTCAGAGTATTGAATCTTTTCAGGATAGTATATTTCTTCTTTTTTTTCTGCAATGCTATTAACATCAATATCTGCTATATTCATTTTTGAATAATTTAAAATATCATCAATAGT
>CAYWUF010000022.1:0-8847 GCA_964461425.1 uncultured archaeon
TTTACATTTTGACAATAACAATGTCCTGGTCTTAATCCCATCTATAGTCACCTTAATTTTTTTTAAAAATCGCTCTTAAATACTAACATTTTAGTATTTTTAAATAGTCGAATTTATTAGCTTATATAAATATATTACTATAGAAACATATTTAAATAAAACATTTTAAGAAAAAAATAAGTAAAAAAGCAATCCAAATCTGAATTGCTTTCTTATTACCTTTCATTTGGGGAAGGAAAGGTCTTTTTGGGGGATTAAACCTAAAAAGTGTAATATCTGAGAAGAAAAGAACAGGGACCTGTTTCCTGTTAAACAGTGTGTTTCTTCTCTTCCTCTTTTCTGCCATATATTTCTTTTGTGGAATCTAGGTAATAGATTACTGTATATGTTATAGTTATAAAATCTTTATATATGGTTACTAGTAGTTATTTTAAACTAAACCTCAAAAAAAAGTTTGATAATCTAATTATACATAAAGTCTTTATTAGAAAACAAGCTATTTTTAGCTAATTACCACGAAATTTTATCATTTAAAGAATAAAGTCTTCTATCTATATTTTTTGGTAATTCAATAATGTATCTGCATTTCTTTTTAGTAGAATATAATGTAAATGGTTTAAAACTTGATTTAATATCTACAATTCTTTTCTTTGAATCTAAAAATATAACATTAATTGTATAAAAAACAAAAAACATATGTAAACTAGCCCCAATAATTGTCTCTCTCTCAAGATCAAATATTAAACCATAATTAAAATTAGATTCCTTTGAAAACATCAATCCTAATCCTCTTAGAATAATGGTGTTTGCAATTTTCTTTTTTTTTATAAGGGTTTTATTTTTAGTTATATTTTTTATCATATTTTACTAACTCGATTAAATTTAAACTTTATCATAGTATATAACATATGTATTATCATAAATAAGTTCTATCTTAAAATTAAAAAATGTAGCTTCATTTAAGAAAACTGCATATTCTTTACAATCTTCTGTAAAACAAGCATAGTTTTCAAAATCAATAAGATAAATAGTTGTATTTTGAGTATTCTCTGAAATAAATTTAGCACTTATCGTTTTAAGTGCAATTATATTAGTTAAATCAACAACTTCTTCATTATTTTTTAACATATAATTAATAGTATCTACTAATATTGTTTCAGCCTCTGGTTTTGGCAAAAATATCTGAAATAAAATTACTGTTGTTATAAAAATTATTAGAACATATTTTATAAAGAAAATACCTTTTTCTTTTTTTATAGAATACATAACATAAGCTGTAAAAACACCTAATAAAAGCGAAATGTACATTATAAAATTATCAAAAAACACGCGCGTAATTATTTCGTTACTAGATGACCACAAAAAATTACTTCCTATTATATAATCAACATATAATAACACGAAAACAAAAATAAAATAAAAAATTATAGATAAATAAAATAAATTAGAAAAATACTTATTATTTCTATCTTCGCTTTTAAATATTTTTAAATCTTTAGATATGTTTTCTAAAATTTTATCATAACTCATTGTTGATTTTTTTAAAACTCTCAATAAAGTTAAAGTGTGTATAATAACGTCACTTTGAATATTTTTATTTATTGAGTCTAATGCATCTTCGAACGAATCTCCCCAAGACACTCTATTTGCAAGTCTTTTAATTTCAATATTAATATTGCCATAAAAGTTATATTCTGCAATGTTTGTTAAAGCTAATGCTAAATTATTAGTCTTTCTGTACTCTTTTGATAAATCATACAAAAAATAAATAAATTCAGTTTCAAGAGATTTTCTTTTTTCGTTTTTAATATAATATTCTATAATAAAACCTAAAGCACCCACAAATAGCCCCGTTATAAATAAGAAATAATAAATTTTACTAGTTATAAAAAAATAATTTGCAATCAATAATATAATGAATCCACATAAAATTCCAGCAACATCTAAAATACTATATTCATGATTATAGAAAAATAAATTTATCTTCTTAATTACATCTTTTTCTACAACCATTCTTTTTCACTTATTTAAAATAATCACTAATATAAATTCTATAATTGGAAAAATTATTGCTATGGCAAATAAAATTTCTTTAATTGATTCTTTAGAAACGGGCATTAAAAAAACACTAAATACCAACATAAAAATTAAAAAAAACAAAAATATATTAATTTCAAATAATAAAGTAATTCTGCTTCTTTGTTGTTCTTCTTTCTCTTTACGAGTCTGTTCTGTTGAGATCAAATATTCGTTAATTACATCTACTAATTTTGATTTCTTATCTAATACTTCTATTAACTTAGAAAAGAAACTATATTCTTGTTCAGAATAAGTATTATCACAAATATATTTTAAAGTCTCTTTTAAATTATTGTTTAAATCAGACATTGCAATTATCTTTTTTGATTGCTCTGTCAATAGTTGATTATTATTTATTTTTTGAAGCAATAATAAAACATCTTTAACAGTTAAACTTGAATCTTGCAAAACAGATAAATGTTTAACACTTGTTTCTAATTCTTCTTCTATCTTTTTTTTATTTGAAATAACAATATATTGTGGATATTTATACAAGATAATAAAAACTAATATAGCAAAAGTTACAGAAACAAGGATAGTTAAAATAAAAGTAAATAAAGAGAACAAAATATTGAGCTTAACTAATACAAAAATAATTAAAATTTCTAAAACTGCACCAATAATAAAAGAAAAAAACAAAATATTAGATAAATATGTTTGAAGATCTTCTTCTATATTTGTAAATGCCAATGTTTTTGATAAATCTTTAAACTTTGGGGCTAAAATTTTAGATACTTCTGAAAAGAAAAAAAGAGATATTTTTGAAAATAATTTACCAAACATACTTTATTCCTTTTCGTTTATATTTAATTTTGAAAATAATTTTGATGCACTTGTATTATAATCTGAAACTATATTGTTAAAATCAAAATAATCTAAAATGTCTGAATCAACCATCCACCTTAATACTTTTTGTTTTCTTTTAAATTCTACAATATCAATACTAGATGGAACTAAGTTAACATGGAAATAATTACCCTTAGAATTATATTCTAATATAGTTTTTAAAATACTTTTTTGAATTTCAATAACTTTAGAAATCTGTATTTGTTCAAAATTTTGAGATTTTATTCTATCTAGATATATAACTATTGCATCTAGTCCTATAGACTTAATTTTTTCCAAATATTCCTGTAAAACATTTGGATTAACATAAATCATATTTATATCATACCATTTCGTATCAAATAAATCAGGAGTAAATGTATCTAATACTAAATAATCTGGTCTTTCAGAAAAAGTCTGAGAAATCATGGCTTTTTTAGAAATTTGCGAATTTTCTAAAACTAATCTTTTTATCCAGTTTTTCTGTGGGAATTTTAAATAATCGTATGATTGAACGCTTGTAATTTTTTTATTAGGGTATAATTGAGCTAAAGAATTCATTATTAATACATTATCTGTTCCAGTAAGAATAATTTGATAGCCTTGATCAATACCGCACCAGATATATGAAAATATATCAATTGCACCAATTCCTAAATTAATTAAACTAACGGGAGTTAATGGATTTTCTAAATATTTTTTAATTACAAAGGAGGAGCCTTTATTGCTTGTATCTCCAACAGAATAAATTCCTTCAACTTTATAGCCATTAGGCAAATATCCATTAATTAGTGGATTTGAAGAATTAACACGAATGCCCATTACTTTTGTAAGTGCTAAAACATACAAATTTAATTGAGACATCTTCTCAAATTTTAAATTAGTTTCTATAGCCCCATATTTTATATGATAAACAGTTATTGGCAAACCAACGCCAGCACAATTTATTTCAATAACATTTTTATCATCTAAAACACTATATAAAAAACCTAAACCCGAAAATTCTTGTTTTATAAAATTAAAATATAATTTCTTATCTAAGTTGGTTAAATCAAAAGATAATTTGTCTAAAGTTAAATCAAATATTTTTTTTATATAACTGTTAATTCCTTGCTTGTCTCCATTAAAAGAATAATAGTTTGCATCAATAGAATCTAAAAAAGACTTTTTTACATCTAAATATATTTCTTCTTGCGCTTTTGTTAATTCTGGTTGAATTATATTATATAACAATTTATTATCAACGAAAGAAACATCCACAAATGTAAATTCATCAACATTATATTTTTCGCGAATCTCTTTTTTATCTAAAGTATTTACATTAACATACGCATCATAAATTAAACTTACTAAACTTTTATCTTTATTAGTCATTGCTTTCTTTTCTTGATTTGTAACGCCGTAGTCTTTTGGTAAAATATAGTCAAAGGTATTAATTGGTCTTTTTAGGTTTTTATCTAAATTTTCTTCTTTAATTTTAGATGCCACTTCAATTTTTAATTTATCTGCATGTATTTTTAAATTTTTTATTTTTTCTTCAACTAAAGGATTAGGTTTTAATTTTTTATCATCAACAACAAAACTTGAAGCTTTTGGTTTTTCTAAATCAGGCTTTTTTTCTAAACTTACAAATTTGTCATTAAGTGCCTCTACTATTTTTGTGTCGTCATTTAATGAAACTATGTCGGGAATTTCAATTTTTTCAATTAATGGAAAAATATCAATATGTTTTTCTTTTATTTTAGACTCTTTTTCTTTTATTTTATTTTGATTAACATATTCAGTTTGTATTACTTTTGTATTATTTTTATTGCCTATATCATCAATCTTTGAGTATAAATTAGAAATATCTAAATTGTTTATTTTAATTTTACTTATTTTTGGTTCATCATCCAAAAAACTAATCATTTCTATAAACGGTTTGTCATCGTCTACATTTTTTGTTTGCTTATCTAAATCGCCTAATAATTCATCTAAGTTAATTTCTGTATCTTTAGAAACTGTATCTAAATCATAATTGTTAAAACCATCTTTTGCAACTTGTTGAGAAACTAGTTCTAATTTCCTTTTTTCTATTCTATAAGACAAATCATCTTCTATTTCGTTATTTAATTCCCTTTCTTTTTGGTTTTTTGCATCATTATTTTTTTCAGCAATAACTAAAAAAGATTCATCATTTAGGTTATCTGTTTTTATTTTGTCCTTTTTTAAATTTGAAGAAACGGATTTTGGTTGTTTTTTGGAAGAATCAACTACATCTAATTTCTCTTCTTTTTTTAAATTAAACTTTTTTAAGATAATTTCCTTAGACTCATAATTAGACAAGACTGTATCTTTTACGTTAAATACAGGTTTTATTGTTTTACTTTCAGATTTATTAGAAACATTTGAATTATCTCTAAACAAATCAATTTTTTTTATTTCAACCATACTTAAATATATTTATAGCAATAATATGTGCAAACTATTTATAAATATATTTATAAAAATCAAATATAAATAGTTGCAAAAAAACCAAGCCAACTAAGTTCGTTAAATAATATTAAAAACAAAATAAAAATATACGCTATTAAAATAGGCCAAACAAAAGGAATTAATGGAGACACCCAAACTTTTTTAATCTTATAAATTTCTGAAAATTCTTTTAGTTTTGAAATTGTAACAATTGGATCACAATTTGGTTTAATAATCATTTGACTTTCGATTTTGCCATTTACTATTCTAAATTCTTCTAATGGCGTAAAAAAGTTATTTATCTTAGAAATGTTTTTTGGAAACCCTAAAAATATTATCCAAAATTTTTCTTTTAATATCTTGTCAGGATAATTTTTTTTGCTCACATTGTATATAAAAAAAACTAGAGGTATAAAAAACATAAACGCTAAAGACAACAACAAAACAAATTCCGAAAATAAAACTGCATATCCGCTTGTACAAGAAATCATTAAAAGAGTCCATAAATCTCCTTCCCCGATGTATGCATAAATAGTTATTTTGCCAGCAATATAGATTATCAATAGAAAAACAATAACTATCAATAATTGTAAAAGATATAGTTTTAAAAAATTATTAACAATACCAAAATATAAATTATATAAAAAGCCAACCCCTGAAATTAAGAAAATAAACGCAACATTTACTTCTCTTGTTTTTAAATCATCATAAACTAAATAAATTAAAGACACAATTGTGATAAAAATCATAGGATATATAAATAACATATTTATTCTTTTTTTGCTTTCTGTTTTTTAATAAAAGCTGTTTTTGTAAGATAGATTAAATCTTCATAAGCTTTTGTCTTTGTAATTCTTGCTGTTGATCTTTCAAAAAGATCATCTGTGTATTTCCCTGGAGGGCCAAAAGAAATTATTTCTTTTTTGCGTATTTTAGAAAGAACAATCTTATTTTGGCTATTATTTTCTTCTTCAAAAAAAGATTTATTTAAATCAAGGGTTATAATTCCACTACCGATTCTGTCAACATAATCTGTCCCTGAACCAGCAGTTATAAAATTAGCAGTTTGAGATAGCTTTAATGTTGCAGCTAATTTATAAACGACATCATAACTTTTTTGATCAATTTTGTGATTAAATCTTTCTGCAATTTTAGATATTCCTAAAGCACTTAAAATTTTATTATTTTCAATATAATCTAAAACTTCTCTCATAGTTTTTAGAAAAAAAGAATCGTACATATAATATGAAAGATACCCAATCATTCCATTATATGCTTCAACGCCCACTTTTTTTTCTTTAATAAATTTTTCTAATTTTGACAATCCCATCATATAACTTGCAGAATTATTAATTAAACCAAACGGATGAGCAATTGACATTAAATATCCTTTCTTCTCACAAAGATCGTAAATTCTTTTTATTGAAACATTTTCTTCATAGATGGCTCCATAATCATAAAGCTCTTCTGAAGGGGCATAAACTACAACATCTCCAGAATCTGTTGAAATTGTAACTCCTGGAATTAATATCTTTCCTTTAGGTTTACAAGCATACAATTGAAAATAAGCTTTTTTAGGATTTAGTTTTGCATTTTCAGTAACTGCTGTTCCTAAAAGATTATTTTTAGAAACAAATTGCCAGTATCTCTTTGGAGATTGTTTTCTTTTTAGAAAATGTGTATTTAAATCTAAATTATAACTCATAAACTAGTCCTCTAATTTTACTCTTGCATCAACTATGTAAACATCTTCTTTTGTAAAGATTACTGGATTTAAATCTAATTCTTGAACTTTGCTTGAGATTCTAGAGATGTTTTCAATCAAGTCAATTACTTTTTTAGTATCGTAAATTACTCCTCTTGCAAAGAACAATTTACTTATTCTTGTAGAAAATATCATTTCTTCTATTTCTTTCTTTCCAATAGGAAGAATTCTTATAGCTGTGTCATCTAAGACTTCTGTGTAAATTCCACCTTGTCCAAAAAGAATAATTTTACCAAATTGCTCATCTTTGTTAATTCCAATAATTAACTCTAAGCCTTTTACTTGTTTTTGAAGAATAATTTTTCCTTCAAGTTTATGTTTTTTTAAAATTGATAATAAATGAGCATATGCTGAAATTAAAGACTCTTTTGAATATAAATCAGTAATCACTGCCTTTTCTTCAGTCTTATGTAAAAGATTAGAACTTAACTTTAAAACATATGGGAAATCATCTAGTTCTTCTAGTTTTTCTTTATTATCAATTATTTTATAGTCTAAAACCTTAACATTATTCTTCTTTAAAAATTCAATTGAGTCTAAAAAATTCAACCAAGCCATTTTTCCCACCAAAAATATATTTAAAAACCTATATATACTATAAATTATATATATTTAAATATATCTTAATTCTAATTAGAACATATATTCTATTTAAAATTACATAGGTAATCTATTTTAATATTATTTTTACTAATATAAAAGGAGAGAATAAAACATGAAAATACAATGTTTAGGTGCCGGTCAAGAAGTTGGAAGAAGTGCAATTCTTGTAAAAGGCAAAGACAATATACTATTGGATTATGGTTTAAAACTTAATCCTAAATCAAAAACAACAACGGACTTGGAATTACCATCAAAAACAGAACATCCAAGACCAGTTAAAGATCCATTAAATGGTGTGATTTTAAGTCACGCACATCTAGATCACTCAGGGGCAATTCCTACACTTTATAAATCAGCTAATGCTCCGCTTTTTTTAACAGAAGCAACATTACAGTTGTCTAATCTGTTATGGAAAGACACTCTAAAAATTGCAAAATTAACAGGCGAAGATTGTGGCTTTAAACCTCACAACGTGGATGACACAAACAATTCAGCATTCTATATTGATTATAAAAAACCAATACAGATTACTGACAACACAACAATAACCTTCTTTGATGCAGGACACATTGTTGGTAGTGTTATGCCACTTGTTGAAATGAATAAAATCAAAGTTTTATACACTGGAGACTATAGAGGAACAGAAAGTCAAATGTTTAAAGGATATGATAAAAAATTACCACAAGTTGATTATCTGATTACAGAAACAACATATGGTGACAAAAATCATAGAAACAGAAAAGAACAAGAAAAAATATTTATAGACGAAATAAAAGAAGGATTAGATAATAGAGGAATTATTATTCTTCCTGCTTTTGCTATCGAAAGATCACAAGAATTAATTAGTATTCTTGATAGACACAATATTAAAGCACCAGTATATTTAGACGGTATGGCTAAAACTGCAACAACAATCTTTTCTCAATATCCTGCTCATTTTAATGATTTCTTAAGATTTAAGAAAGCTGTTGATAAAGTAGAATATATAAAAAATCAAAAGAAAAGAGAAAAAATAGTTGGTAAACAAGAACCATGTATTATCATTACAACAGCAGGAATGCTTGAGGGCGGACCTGTTCTTTATTACATAAGAGAATTAGGAGATGATCCAAGAAATAGAA